>DATGMY010000053.1:0-4343 GCA_035307005.1 Flavobacterium sp.
TATTCCTATTGTGGCATTGTTTGAGAAAGAACTGAAATCAAAAACTATTATGATGGGATTTGGATTGGATTCAGATGCTATTCACTCTCCGAATGAACATTTTGGCGTGTTTAATTATCTGAAAGGTATCGAAACTATTCCATTGTTTTTTAAATATTTTACAGAATTGTCTAAATAGCTTTTTGATTCATTGGTCTCATTCGTTAGTTGAAACTATGTACTTTAAGTGTAAGACTTTCAGTTTCTAAAAATTTTACCACGGATTAAAGGATTTTTAGGATTATAAAAAATCTGTGTAAATCCTTTAATCCGTGGTTTTTTTTTCAATCAGACTTTCAGTCTGAAATCAAACCTATGGACTTTCAGTCCATAGTGGTTTAGTTGATGTTCCATTTTCACAGAAAGTACGTATTTATTTTGGTGTTTTCATAATACATTGCCTTTACGATTCCGTCAGAAAGACCAATTTTAGGGACGTACAAATGTTTGGCGTTGCTCCATTTCATTGCGTGGGCATAAATCTTAATCGCAGGAATAATTACATCTGCGCGGTCGGTATTCAAACCCAAGGTTGAAATCCGCTCTTCATAAGAAAGGGAATTCAGATATTTAAATTGCTGATTAAGATAAGATTGTGTAAGCGGTCTTTCCTGATTCTTTCCCGACATTTTAAAAACTTTATTGATATTTCCTCCGGAACCAATAATTTCAACTTTATCTAAATCTTGTGTATGTTGTTTAATCCATTTTTCAATTTCGTTCCACACGGTTTCGGGTACCATATTGTTCAGCAAGCGAACGGTTCCGTTTTTAAAAGACCTGGAAACAATTTGTCTTCCATTAGAAAACAAGGTAAATTCAGTACTTCCACCACCTACATCAACATAAAGATAATGTCCGTTGTTTTTGATATAAGCTGCCAAATCGGAATTTGCAATAATGGCAGCTTCGGTTTTTCCATCAATAATATCGATTTTTATACCGGTTTTCAGAGCAATTTCATCTGCCAGTTCCTGACCATTAAATGCTTCTCGCATTGCTGAAGTAGCGCAGGCTGCGAATTTTTCTACTTTATAAACTTCCATCAACAGCCTAAAAGCCTGTACTGCTTTAATCATCCGTGAGGCATTTTCTTCCGAAATTTCTCCCACAGTAAATGCGTCCTGTCCCAAACGAATCGGAACACGAACCAAATGACTTTTATTGAATTGTGTAGGCTTGTTTACTTCTTCTATGACATTGGCAATCAATATCCGCATTGCATTGGAACCTATATCTATTGCCGCATATTTTTTTATCTTTATCATTATTCTAATACAACTTCTATCTTGTCTCTATAATAATTATACATTGTTTCCTGTGCTCTGCAGCGTTCTTCGCCAACACGTTTATAACGGTTTTCTAATCGCTCGGAGTGCAATCTTACTTTAACATTTCCGTTCCAGTAAATTTTAAAGGTTTCTATTAGTTCTTCTTTGATGTTTTTATCATAAATCGGGCAACTTACCTCTACCCGATCGTCGATATTCCGGGTCATAAAATCGGCAGAAGAAATATAAATTTTTGCTTCATCATCTGTCCCGAAAATATAAATTCGTGAATGTTCCAGCAGATTATCTACAATACTGATGGCTTCAATATTATTGCTCATTCCTTCTACACCAGGTATCAAACAACAAATACCTCGTACAATCAACTGAACTTTTACTCCTGCACGACTGGCTTCATACAGCTTGTCAATCATTTTATAGTCGGACAGGCTATTCATTTTCAACCGAATCATTGCCGGTTGATCGTTCATTGCTTTCTCAATTTCACCTTCGATCAGCTTGACAAATTTGTTGCGCATATAATGAGGCGACACAATCAGATCTTTGTAACGATAAATCCGGTAATTGACTTCAAAAAACTCAAAAACCCGGTTGACTTCTTTCATAATCCGGTTGTTGGATGTCAATAAAGTAACATCGGTATAAACCATTGCAGTGCTTTCGTTGAAATTTCCTGTAGAAATAAAGCCGTATCGCTTTACTTTTTTATTTTCCATCCGTTCAATGACACATATTTTGCTATGTACCTTTAACCCTTTGACTCCAAAAATCAGCTTGATACCTTCTGCCTGCATAATTTCGGCGTAGTTGATGTTACTGGTTTCGTCAAAACGTGCCTGAAGTTCAATCTGAACGGTTACCTGTTTCCCATTTTTTGCTGCATTAATCAATGAAGAAATAATCTGTGAATTTTTTGCCAGACGATACAAAGTAATTTTGATACTTGTTACTTTTGGATCTAACGCTGCTTCCCTTAAAAATTTTACAACATAATTAAAAGACTGAAACGGCGTATGGATCAAGAAATCTTTGTTTTTGATTTGCTGCAAAATACTTTCTTCCAATAATAATCCGTTTACAGGCAACGGATGAATTTTTGGAGTAATCAGATCTTTGCGTCCCAGATTAGGAAAATCCATATAATCGCGACGGTTGTGATACCTTCCACCCGGAATGATGCTATCTACCGCCTCAATATCCATTTTATCGAGAAAAAAATCGAGTGTATCAATGTCGATCTCGCTATCGTAAATAAAACGAACTACTTCTCCTACCCGGCGGTCGCGCACGGAATTGGAAATTTTCTCTAAAAACGATTTATGTAAATCCGAATCAAAATCAAGTTCAGCATCGCGCGTGATTTTGATCATGTGTGCAGAAATGCTTTCAAATTCAAAAATAGAAAAGATATAGTCCAGATTGAACCTGATGACATCGTCTAACAAAATGATGTATTGCTTGCCGTCTTTTTTGGGCAATTCCACAAAACGATTAATATCAGCCGGCATTTCAATCAAGGCATAACGCGTTCGCTTTTTGATGGATTTGTACGATTCTTCATTGGATTTTTTTACCAGTTTTACTGCCAGATAGCCATACGAATCTCTCAAATGCGGAAATTCGGCCAGATCATTTAACACAATAGTAACCAAAACCGGACTGACGGTGTGAATAAAAAAATCTTTGATAAACTTTTGCTGTTTTGAATCCAAATGGTGTTCATCTACTATATAAATGTCTTCTTCTTCCAATTGGGTTTCGATCTCTTGTAAAATCTCCAGGCTTTTTGTCTGAAGCTTTATTACAATATCGGTTATTTCCTGTAAAAGTGTTTTGGCATCAATACCACTGCTCAGCTTCTTATTACCTTCTTTAGAAATAGAAATTCTTCGCACACTGGCATAACGCACTCGAAAAAACTCGTCTAAATTGTTAGAAAAAATACCCAAAAAGCGCAACCGATCCAATAAAGGAACGGTTTTGTCTGCTGCTTCCTGTAAAACCCGTTCGTTAAAAGCCAACCAGCTTTTTTCACGGTCTATGTACTTTGGACGTACTAATTGCATTGGTTAAATCTTTTGGAAATAATGTAGTTAAAATTTTACCTTTATTGATTATTTTCCAGTCATCTTCTTCAAATTCCAGTACCACAATTCCCGATGTAGGAACATTCTCAATATATTTATCTCCAAATGTATTAACAAAATCTGTAATAGCATTATTATGCCCGAAAAGAATTAAATGAGGCACCGAACTTTCACATTTTCTTATCGTTTTCATTAAGTTTTGATGATCAAAAGTATATAATTCAGATTTAACAATAGTCAATTCTTGTGGAATACCCGATACTTCATTAAAAATTTTTGCTGTATCGTGTGCCCTTTTTGCAGAACTTGACCAAATAAGAAACCGTTCCGGTAAATGAGGCTGAATGGTTTCGAAAATTCTGGTATTATTGAAAATTCCTTTGTTTGAAAGCGGTCTTTCGTGATCTTCAAGCGGTTGATCCCACGAAGATTTTCCGTGTCTGATTAATATTAATTTCTTCATATCCTATCTTTTTTTTGCTGAACAGCAGTTTGTGTTTCTTTTTAATAAATATAAAAAAAAAATGTTTCACTTTTCATACAAAGCATTTTTTTTGTGTTTCTATATTGATTATTTTTGTTAAAACTTTCAAATTGAAATGGGAAAAATAGGAATTGAGCTGAAATGGGCAGCGATTATAACCCTTTATGGCTGTGTTTGGGCAGCGATGGAAAAAGCGTTGGGCTACCACGAAGACTTTAGTAATATCATGGTTACCGCGTTTCTTTACTTTGTAATTTTAACCTTTTTGTGGGCTGTTGCGTTCATCGATAAAAAAAAATCACTCGGAAAAAATACAGACTGGGATTTTAAACGTGCTTTTAAATTTGGTTTGTTTTTAACCGGATTGACGGCTATTTTAAGCCCGATTGCACAATATATTATTTACGAGTCTATCTCTCCGGATTATTTTAACAATGTTAT
>DATGMY010000054.1:0-3231 GCA_035307005.1 Flavobacterium sp.
GCTTTCAGAAAGCTTATTGCATATTCTTATTTTTACCCAATAAATAGAGGCTGTTCTTTAGTTTTTTTATGCGTTTTTTTCGACTAAAACGAATAAAAGATTTGGCAGGATATTGTCTTTTTGGTGTAATATTATTAAACACCAATGCAGCCAGAAACAAGATAAAAACACCCGTAAAAACCGGAGAAAGCACAAATTCATACCCCAAATTGGTAATGCCCGGACCACCTGTAACGGCGATTAAAGCGGTGGCACCACCAGGCGGATGTAAGGCTTTTGCCATTTGCATGGCGATGATGGAAGTTGAAACTGCCAATGGTGCGGCAATCCAAATATAATTGCCCAATAATTTATAGGCAGTAACTCCGACAAAAGCTGAAATAATATGACCTAAAAATAAGTTTTTGGGTTGTGCAAGCGGGCTGCCGATGTTTCCGTAAATCAAAACGGAACTCGCACCAAACGAACCTATTAAAAGTGTTAAATCGTATTGAGAAAGATGCTCGTAGTTTAGATAACATATCAAACCCAAGCCCACAAATGATCCTATGAAAGACCAAAAGTGTTCTTCAAAATCAACCAGTGTTTCTTTGTACAGCAAATAACGTGTTCTGCGGTACGCTTTATTTTTTTTAATTGACATTTTTTGATATTATAAAGTGGGAAGTCTGAAAGCTGATTCCTGAAATCTAATTACTTCTTTTTTGAAACCATTTTCTTGATTTCATTCAATTTCATTAATGCTTCAACAGGTGTTAGCGTATTAATATCTAAGTTCACAATTTCATCGCGTATTTCTTCTAAAATAGGATCGTCTAAATTAAAGATAGATAGTTGTAAGTCATCTTGTTTTAAAGCTTCCTGTGTTCCTTCAGTTTTATGGCTGGCTTCTAATTTCTTTAAGATTTTCTGTGCTTTCTGAACGACCAAATTCGGCATTCCTGCCATTTTTGCTACGTGGATTCCAAAACTGTGTGCACTTCCACCTGGGATTAATTTTCTAAGGAACAGTACATTGTCTTTCAGTTCTTTTACTGAAACGTTGTAGTTTTTAATGCGTTCAAACTGTTCGTGCATATCGTTCAGTTCGTGATAATGCGTTGCAAATAACGTTTTGGCTTTCTGCGGATGTTCGTGAATGTATTCGGCAATTGCCCAAGCAATCGAAATGCCGTCGTAAGTTGATGTTCCGCGACCGATTTCATCTAATAAAACCAAACTTCGGTTGGTAAGATTATTCAGAATAGAAGCAGTTTCGTTCATTTCCACCATAAAAGTCGATTCGCCCATAGAAATATTGTCCGATGCGCCTACACGTGTGAAAATTTTATCGACAATTCCCATTCTCACAAAACTCGCAGGTACAAAACTTCCCATTTGTGCCAATAAGACAATCAATGCCGTTTGACGCAAAATAGCTGATTTACCCGACATATTCGGACCGGTAATCATGATGATTTGTTGGGTGTCGGTGTCTAAATATACGTCGTTTGCGATGTAAGGTGTTCCAATCGGCAATTGCTTTTCGATGACAGGATGGCGACCGTCTTTGATTTCCAAAATATGGTTTTCTTCTAAAACAGGACGAATGTAATTGTTTTCTGTAGCCAACTGTGTGTACGACTGCAAACAATCCAATTGAGCGACCAATTGCGCATTGAGCTGAACCGGTTGAATATACTGCGAACACCACATAATGAATTTCTCGTAAATTTCGGCTTCAATCTTAGAAATGCGTTCTTCGGCACCCAGAATTTTGGCTTCGTATTCTTTTAATTCTTCCGTAATGTAACGTTCTGCATTGACCAAAGTCTGTTTGCGGATCCATTCAGAAGGAACCTTATCTTTATGCGTATTTCGTACTTCAATATAATAACCGAAAACATTGTTAAAAGCTACTTTTAACGAAGGAATTCCCGTGGTTTCGCTTTCGCGTTGTTCAATAGCTTCCAAAAACGATTTGCCTGATTGCGAGATATTTCGCAATTCGTCTAACTCTTCATTTACTCCGTCGGCAATTGCATTACCTTTATTTAAGGCAACAGGAGCGTTAGCCGAAATAGTAATTGAAATTTTCTCTCGCAACAATTCACAAGCGTGCAGATTGTCGCCGATTACTTTCAGTGCATCGTTTTTAGATTGCAAAGCCGTTTCTTTTAAAGGGATAATCGCATCTAAACTTTCCTTTAAAATGACAAATTCACGAGGAGATATTTTTCCGGTTGCCAGTTTGGAAATCAATCGTTCCAAATCGGAAATCTGCTTGATCTGATATTGAAAACTCTGTAAAACTTCGGGATTTCCTTTAAAATAATCCACGACATCAAAGCGTTTGTTAATCGCATCAATATCTTTTAAAGGCAACGCCAGCCAGCGTTTCAACAAACGTCCGCCCATAGGTGAAAGCGTTTTGTCGATCACATCTAAAAGCGTGGTAGCGTTTTCGTTTGCCGATCCGTATAATTCCAGATTGCGAATCGTGAATCGATCCATCCAGACATACGCATCTTCGGCTATCCGTTGGATATTGGTAATATGCTGAATTTTATTATGTTGCGTTTCCGATAAATAATACAAAATCGCTCCGCACGAAATAATACCTTCCTGCAGTTCATTTATTCCAAAACCTTTAAGCGAGTTGGTTTTAAAATGATTGGTCAAACTTTCGTTGGCGTAGTCGTCTTTAAAAATCCAGTCTTCCAGATAGAACAAATTGAAATCGCTTCCAAAATGATGTAAAAAATTATTTTTGTTCCCTTTTTGAACCAAAATTTCACTTGGCTTAAAGTTTTGAAGTAATTTATCGATATATTCTTCATTTCCTTGTGAGGTTAAAAACTCTCCTGTGGAAACATCTAAAAAAGCAATACCGATATTTTTTTTACCAAAATGCAATGCCGCCAAAAAGTTATTGCTTTTAGACTGCAAAACTTCATCGTTAATGGCGACTCCGGGTGTAACCAATTCGGTAACACCACGTTTTACAATGGTTTTCGTGGTTTTCGGGTCTTCTAACTGGTCACAAATCGCGACGCGTAATCCTGCTTTTACTAATTTGGGTAAATATACATTCAACGAATGGTGTGGAAATCCGGCTAATTCAGTTTCGCTGCTGGAACCTGCTCCACGTTTGGTCAATGTGATCCCTAAAACTTTTGCGGTTCGTACGGCATCTTCGCCAAAGGTTTCGTAAAAATCGCCCACACGAAATAACAGACAAGCATCGGGATA
>DATGMY010000055.1:0-7996 GCA_035307005.1 Flavobacterium sp.
CCACCTAATTTTGCCGCTTCGCTGATATCGGAATGATTCAATTCCTGAAGTAATTTAGGAATTACCGGAATAATAATTCCGATACCAATAATATCGATGAGCATGGTAATAAAAATAAAACCAATTGCCGCCGATTTTTTAGAGCTCATATATTTTTTTAGATTAAAAAACAAAACTACGAAAAAGCCAATAAAAAAAAGCCTTCCCAAACGGAAAGACTTTTTAGCTACCTATCAAGGCATATTGCTATTTTTTCAGTCGTTCTATTTCAGTCTGAATTTGGTCAATCACTTGTTTGTTGGCAACTTCTCCGTCTAAACTGAAAACAATAAATACATTTCCTCCAAAATCGTTTTTAAAACTTTCAAAACTTGCTTTCATTCTTTCCGAAACAGAATAGTTTCCAAAGTTAGACTGTGCTGTTACAGGCTTTATTTGTATTCCGAACGCTTTATCTTCTGTTACGAAACCAAGATAATCAATATCTCCTGCGTGATCTAATTCTGGTGGACTTTCTTCAAAACGTACATTAGGGAATGCTTTTGCCAAGCCGTCATTTACAACTGATTTTTCTCTTAAATATCCGTCAAAAGTTCGGTTGATAGTCAAATTATAAATGTAGTTATAACAATCTTCTTTTGTCAAAGCATTAAAAGCCTCTTGCCATTCGGGAATAACAACTTCCGTGATTTTTTCGTAAAGTCTTTCTCCGAGTTCTTGTAAACTTTCTTTCGTTATTTTGAACGTATTTTTCCCTGCTGTTGTGGCATTTTCAAAATACCATTGTTCCCATTCTTCAATAGTTTTTGGCTGACACTCTCTGATTAAAGCCATTACAGTACCAACTTTGTTCGGTCTTGAAAGTTGATACGTTTGCGTGGCATAGTTGAGAACTTTTTCTTTCTTGCCAAATTCTAATGAGTATCTTTTGATTTCCTTTTTAGCCATTATTTTGATTACTCCAATTATTTCTTAAAGCAATCGCTCTACTTCTTATAGAATCTGCTCTATTTTCTAAACTTTCACATACATTATTTAACTCATCTTCTGTTTGAATTATCCAATATCCATTTGCCACATTAAACTTCCTATACAAGCATTGTGGTTCAATATCATACCTCTTATTAAATCTCTGACGTGTTCATTTGTAACTCCACCGCTTTCAAGATTTAATTCTTCTCTTATTTGGGTAGAAGATCTTCTGTTGTCGTAACCAAGGGCATTAGCGTTTAGATATTCTAATATTGCAATCTGTTCGTTATTCATACTAGTAATTATTGAATTTCATTTTGTATTTGAAGTCAATGGAATTATCTACCAATGCTAAATTTTCTTTCAATAGATGAGCGTTTATGAAAGTTTTGTTTTCAAGATAGAGATAAGCCATTAAATTATTTTCGTGGTCGTGTTTTACTTCATCGTATTTCAAAAAAACTTTTTTTCCACGAACTTTATTGATTAAGTAATCTGTTGCTTTGCCGTTTATTGTTGGATTTTGTTTAATGCCAATCAAACGAATGGTTAAACCGTTACTCAAACGAATCAATTCAGGACTGATAATCTCCTTAACAGAGAAAAATTCCTCACGTTTTCCTGTACTGTTTGAGTCAATTTTAGAGCCGTACTGAATTTTCTTAACGTCAATTTTCTTGTCTAATTTATGTGTATCAACAAATTGATAAGGCAATTCTTTTATTCTTTTTTCAAAATCCGTTTTGAGTTCGGGTTGCTTTATGATTTCTGTTTCTACTTTTGTAAAAGCATCATCTGTACCTATTTTTTCTTTGATGATTGGAATAAAATCGGGATTGATTTCATAACCAACCGAGTTTCTGTTTAGGTTTCTTGCAGCCAAAGCTGTTGTTCCACTTCCCATAAATGGGTCTAAAACGGTTTCTTCAGGAAATGAAAACATTTTAATTAGGCGATGTGGTAATTCTTCGGGAAACATTGCTAAATGTTTGTCCTGTTTTGCCCCCGAAAAATACCAATGTCCATTGAAGTAGGTATTCCATTCTTCGTTGGTCATCGCAGCGTTTTCTTTCTGTTCTTTGGTCGGTTTCGGTGCGTTTCCTTGTTTTTTGAACAACAAAATATATTCAAAATCTAATTTTACAATTCCATTTCTTGGGTTTGGATAACTTCCCATAATACTTGCACCTCCCGATGTATTCATTGTGGTAGCTTTTTGCCAAATAATTTGCCCCATAAAATCAAAGCCAATCATCTCGCAAAACTTAATGATTTCGGTATGAATGGGAATAATTTTATAACGACCGTAGTAAGTGGAACGAGCAAACTGGTCTCCGATATTGATACAAAGACGACAGCCTTTGTGTAAAACACGGAAACATTCTTGCCACGTTAAATTAAGATGATTGATGTAAGTTTCATAATCATCGTGAAATCCGATTTGATTTTCTGTTCCGTAATCTTTTAGTTGCCAATAAGGTGGCGAGGTCGCAATCAAGTGAACGCTTTCGTCTTTGAGTTCGTTCATTTGTCGGCTGTCGCCATTTATAATTGTATGCTTGCTTTTATTCAACATTTTCTTTTTATTATCCTCTTACAAAGTTACTAAAATTTCTTATGATAGTCATAAGATAAAAAAAAGCCTTCCCAAACGGAAAGACTTTTTACATATAAAAACAATAAAATACTATAATTCCAATGCTTTTTTAGGATCATTGTTCATCAACAATTCTACCGGGTTTTCTAAAGCCTCTTTCACAGCTACTAAGAAACCAACTGATTCACGTCCGTCAATAATTCTGTGGTCGTAAGACAAAGCGATGTACATCATCGAAGCGATCACTACCTGACCGTTTACAGCCACCGGACGCTCAATAATATTGTGCATTCCCAAAATACCCGATTGTGGTGGATTGATGATTGGTGTTGATAACATTGAACCAAATACACCTCCGTTGGTAATGGTAAATGTTCCTCCCGTCATTTCATCTACCGTGATTTGTCCGTCACGGGCTCTTGTTGCCAAACGTTTGATTTCGGCTTCAACACCACGGAACGACAATAATTCTGCATTGCGTACCACCGGAACCATCAATCCTTTTGGACCTGAAACGGCGATGGAAATATCGGCAAAATCAAATTTAATTTGCTCTTGCCCGTCGATCATTGAGTTTACATCCGGGAACAATTCTAACGCACGGGTTACCGCTTTGGTAAAGAACGACATAAAGCCTAAAGATACACCATGTTTTGCTTTGAAAGCTTCTTTGTATTCTGAACGCAATTTGTTTACTTCCGTTAAGTTCACTTCGTTGAAAGTAGTCAGCATTGCTGTGGTGTTTTTAGCCTCAACCAAACGTTCTGCTACTTTACGACGCAACATCGACATTTTTTTACGTTCTGTTCCTCGAGGTCCCCCTGTTGGTGTTCCCATTGAAGGAACCGCATTGATCGCGTCTTCTTTAGTTACACGTCCGTCTTTTCCGGTTCCCTGAACAGATGCCGCATCAATATTTTTCTCCTCTAATATTTTTTTCGCAGCCGGCGAAGCCGTTCCTGTTGCGTAGGTTGCCGTTTGTGTTGGCGCAGCAGCCGGTGCAGCTTTTACTTCTTCTTTTTTCTCTTCAGCTTTTGGAGCTTCAGTAGCAGCACCGCCTTCCGGTTTTGCCGCACTTGTATCGATTAAACAAACTACTTGACCTACAGCCACCGCATCACCCTCTTCCGCTTTTAAAGTGATGATACCACTTGCCTCAGCAGGTAATTCTAATGTTGCTTTGTCAGAATCAACCTCAGCGATTGCCTGGTCTTTTTCTACATAGTCTCCATCTTTCACTAACCAAGTAGCAATTTCCACTTCTGTGATTGACTCCCCTGGCGAAGGAACTTTCATTTCTAAGATACTCATATCAATCTAATATTGTTGTTATTTGAAATATGTTTTAAAATTATAAATTTTTATCGAATACTTTCGCAATTGCATACGCATATCTTGCTTTGGATCGAACAGACGAACCTGCTGCTGGTGCTGCCGCTTCAGCAGGTGCTGCCAAACGGAATTTTACCTGATCAAAATTCATCAGCATATATCCGTAAGCTCCCATATTTTTAGGTTCTTCCTGTGCCCAAACATAATCTTCAACGTTTGGATAAGTAGCAATTATTTCTTGCAATTTCTCGTTATCTAAAGGAAATAATTGTTCTAAACGAACAAATGCTACATCGTTTCTTCCCGAATTTTCTTTTTCTGCCTGCAAATCGTAATAGAATTTACCTGATACAAAAACCAAGGTTTTAACGGCTGTTTTATCTTCCACTTTCGGATCATCTACAATTGTCTGGAATGATCCGTTTGTTAACTCTTCAATCGTAGAAGTTGCTTCGGGATGACGCAGTAATGATTTTGGCGACATCACAACCAATGGTTTTCTGAAATCCGTAATCATCTGACGACGCAATAAATGGAAATGGTTTGCAGGAGTAGTACAATTTGCCACATACATATTGTGATTGGCACACAACTGTAAGTAACGCTCTAAACGAGCTGAAGAATGCTCTGCTCCCTGATGTTCGTAGCCGTGAGGCAACAACAACACGATTCCGTTTTGGCTGCCCCACTTATCTTCCGCTGCCGAAATGTATTGATCAACCATGATCTGTGCGCCGTTAGAGAAATCTCCGAACTGAGCTTCCCAAATGGTCAATGCTTTAGGGTTTGCCATTGCATAACCATATTCAAATCCTAAAACAGCGTATTCAGATAAATGTGAGTTGTAAATACGCATTTGTCCGTTTTGTGTTTTAAGATTATTCAAAGGGATGTATTCTTCTTCGGTGTCTTCTGCTTTTACCACTGCATGACGGTGCGAGAATGTTCCACGTTGCACATCCTGTCCTGAAAAACGTACATCATATCCTTCTGAGATCAAAGTTCCGTAAGCCAATAACTCACCCATTGCCCAATCCAATTTATTGATTTCGTAATACATTTTATTACGATCTTTAATCAGCCTGGCAATCTTATTGATAAACTTTTTGTCAGATGGAAGCGTAGTCAATACCGGAGCAATATCGTCCAGCAATTCACGGGAAACTTTGGTATCGTAAGTTTGCAACATACGTTTGCGGCTGGCAATATGATATCCCTCCCACTCTTTTTGCATAAAAGGGATAACGGTTGCTTTTTCCGTTGCTTTTGCCTCTGATAGTTCTTCTTCTAAAAGAGCTTTGTGTTTCTCTTCCAAAGCTCCTATGTAAGCTTCGTCTATTATTTTGTTTTCAAGCAGGCGGGCATTGTAAATATTGCGTGCGTTGGGATGCTTAGAAATCAGTTTGTATAAGACAGGCTGTGTAAAACGAGGTTCATCACCTTCATTGTGACCATATTTACGGTATCCTACCAAATCCACAAATACATCTTCGCGGAATTTCATACGATATTCCAAAGCAAACAACAATGCTTTTACAGCTGCTTCGGTATCGTCGCCATTTACATGAACCACCGGTGCTGCGACAACTTTTGCCACATCGGTAGAATAAACTCCTGAGCGAGCATCTTCCGGGCTTGTTGTAAAACCTACCTGATTGTTTAATACCACATGAATGGTACCCGCAGTCTGATAAGCACGTAATTTGCTCATCTGAACAATTTCGTAAACGATGCCCTGACCGGCTACTGCTGCATCTCCGTGCAACGCTATCGGAAGTACTTTTGAAAAGTGATCGGCATAGTTTTTATCCTGCTTTGCACGTACCACTCCTTCAATAACCGCACCCACGGTCTCTAAGTGCGAAGGGTTTGGAGCAAGATTTAAAGTAATGTTTCCCGAAGCTGTTTTACGTTCATAGGTATATCCCAAATGGTATTTCACATCGCCGTCAAACGTATCTGCAACGTCGGCATAATCTTTTCCGTCAAATTCAGTAAAAATATTTTTTGCCGGTTTTTGCATAATATTAGCCAACACGTTCAAACGTCCGCGGTGTGCCATTCCAATAACCACATCTTCCACGCCTTTTTCAGATGCAGACTGAATCAATGCGTCCAAAGCGGGAATTGTCGCTTCTAATCCTTCCAGAGAAAAACGTTTCTGACCAACATATTTTGTTTGAAAGAAACTTTCAAAACCTGTTGCCTGAACCAGTTTTTCTAAAATAGCTTTTCGCTGATCTGCCGTTAGATCCGTAGTTTTTGATTCAAAATATTCAGCAATCCACGCTACCTTTTTCTCATCGGGAATATACATAAACTCCACTCCCGTAGTCACACAATATGTTTGAATTAAATGATCCAAAATCTGCTGCAGCGTACTTTTCGGAAGGCGAACAACTTGGGCGGCTTCAAAAGAAGTATTGAGATCGGATGCTGAAAGTCCAAACTTTTCGATAGATAAATCAGGGATTTCGTCCGATCTTTCTTTTAAAGGATTTGATTTTGTAAGTAAATGTCCGTGTGTTCTGTAAGCGTCAATGAGTTTTAAAACTGCAAATTCTTTCTGAAGATTTTCGGTCGCTTGAGACGACCCATTAGAACCTGCATAAGCATTTGATAATTGTTCTACCGCACCTCCATTGTATTCATTTGCAAAATCAAAACCCTGAAAAAAACTTCTCCAACTGGGTTCTACACTATCAGGACTTGTGAGGTACTGGTCGTATAGATCTGCAAAAAATGTAGTATGTGCAGCATTTAAAAAGGAAAACCTATCCATAATATTTGTCTAAAGACTCTTTTTCGTTAAAAAAATTTCAACAAAAATACGACAGTTTCTATTAATAATACAATATTTTGTAGAGTTTTGTGCTTTAAGTTTCAGCAAATCTATTACATTCTAAATCAAGTCTGATAAAAAAAAGGAACTATTATTAACAATCTTTTTTTTAACCTTAGATATTTCTTCAGGTTTTTAATTATTTAGTAATTTTTCGCCGATTATTTGAAAAATCCACAATAACTATTCTCATTATAAACGCACCTGTTGACAAGGTCTTATTTTAAGTTTTTGATAAATAAACTATCACGAGAATATTATATCTTAGCAAAAATTAATTTGATGATGAGAAACATTATTTCAGGAATCATAGCCGGTATAGTAACCACAGCAACGGTTTCAGCACAGGAACAACCCGGTTTTTATCAGCCCCGAACCACAACTTTTTGGAGCGATGTGCGTTTTGGCGGTGGATTGGGACTGGCGTTTGGAAATGGATTTAGTAATATCAGCGTGGCTCCAAGTGCAATAAAACCTATTACAGAACAACTTAGTGCCGGCGTAGGTTTACAATTTAATTATATTTCTTCCAAAGATTATTTTAGCTCTGTTTCTTACGGAGTCAATTTTTTGGGTCTTTACAATCCTATTCCCGAATTGCAATTATCGGCAGAGTTAGAACAACTGCGGGTAAACAACACCATCGACGGTTATTATATGAATCAATATTATTACCCCGAAATCAAAGATAATTTCTGGAATACAGCATTGTTTTTGGGCGCAGGTTATTCCGATGGAAACGTAACAGTGGGCATACGCTACAACGTATTGTTTAAAGAAGATAATTTTGTGTATTCTCAGGCTTGGATGCCTTTTGTGAGGGTGTATTTTTAACAACTAAAATTCATTATTTTAAATTATTTAAAATACTTTGTTGCCGTCCTAACCGCTGTGGTGGTAATTTTTTCTTTGCCAGAAAAGACGAATATTTACACCCACTAAAAATCACATTAAAAAATATCATTACCTTTGTAATACATTAACACATAAGAATATGAAAATTTTAAAAGGAATTTCAATGTTTGCTCTGACCGCTGTTTTGTTAGTTGGGTGTAAACAAACCTCAAATAATCAGGAAGAAGTTACTCCTGAAAACATCAATGCAGAACAAGCTTCTTCGAATGAAATTAGCGGTACCATTCAAAAAGCGACTTTTCAGGTAGAAGGTATGGCTTGTGCTGTGGGCTGTGCTAAAGTTATTGAAAAAAAATTAGCTCATATGGAGGGTGTCAAAGCCGCAACTGTGGATTTTG
>DATGMY010000056.1:0-5463 GCA_035307005.1 Flavobacterium sp.
GCACGCTAAACAAGCTTTGTTTGAACTGATCTGTGAAAAATTCAAAGATGTTCGCGAAAAATATCATTACTATATCAACAATCAGGAAGAAGTGGATCGTTTGCTCAGCGAAGGAGCTGCAAAAGCCTCTGTTATCGCAAACGGAACTTTGACTAGAGTTCGTGAGAAGTTGGGATATTAATAAACAAACCGCTCAATGGAAATTGAGCGGTTTTCTTTTGTGTAAAATATTTTTTATAGAGGTCATAACTTAAATTCATACATAATATATTGAACAACGCTGTAAATCAATAGTGTTTTAAAATTACCATTATGTTTGTCATGCTGTAAGCATCTTTACCGGCACTGATAAGAGATTCCTACGGAATGACAAACGTTGTGTTAAAGCGTTTTACAAAGTTTAAAAACAGGTAATTATCTGATGATCTCTATTGATTTTTAAACCGCTCTTAATTCAGGTTTTATGAAACCAAATGTAAGTAATTTTTACCACTTGCCGGTCTTATCTATTTTAAAACTTAGATGTACTGAGTAATTCAATGTTGTTTCGGTTCAGTTTGATTTTTCCATCTCTTTCCAAAGCTTTCAAAAGCCGGGAAACAACCACACGGGAGCTGTTGAGCTCATAAGCGATTTCCTGATGTGTTTTCTGAATTATATTTGACGTACTGATTTTGCTTTTTTCCAATAAATAATTAAACAAACGTTCGTCCATCTTCATAAAAGCAATCGTATCAATAGCAGACAGCAACTCGTTGAACCTGCTGTTGTAACTTTCAAACACAAACGCACGCCACGATTTGTATTTTGCCAGCCATTCTTCCATTTTTTGAACCGGAATCATCGCTGCAATCCCGTTGGTTTCTGCTACCGCCCTGATCTCACTTTTTTTATCGCCTACACAACACGCTAAGGTCATTGCACAAGTGTCGCCACGTTCCAGAAAATACAACAATAACTCTCCGGTATCAAAATCTTCCCGCATAATTTTTATGGCTCCGCTAACAAGCAAAGGCATCGTTTTAATGTATTTCCCGATATCCATCAAAACATCGTCCTTTTCAAAAGCGACTATTTTTGACACTTCGGCAATTTCATCCAGTAGTGCTTTTTCGAATACATTTCCATAGGTTTCGTAAATCAATTCTTTCATAATTAATGCGGTAATTTATCTTTCAACAATCCATAAAGCCACGTACCAAGCACCGCTCCGGAAATTACGACTAAGATAGGAAAATATCCGGCTCCGGTTAACACAAACATGGGACCGGGGCACGCACCCGCCAATGCCCAACCCAATCCAAACAGAATTCCGCCGATTAAATAACGGGCAATGCTTTTGTCTTTATCCGGTATAATAATGGGATTTCCGTTGATGTCTTTTACTTTTTTTCTTTTGATGAATTGTATCAAAGCGATACCAACCATTAAAGCCGATCCCATCAATCCGTACATATGAATCGATTGGAATTGAAACATTTCATAGATACGAAACCACGAAGCTGCTTCCGATTTATACATCAGAATTCCGAAGAATGTTCCGATGATAAGATAGATGATATTTTTCATTGGTATTACAGTTTAAAATTAAAAAATAAGAGGAAAAATTAAGTGAACCATAATCAATCCTCCGATAAAAAAACCAACAGTTGCAATCAATGAAGGTAGTTGCAAATTACTGATGCCCGAAATGGAATGCCCGGAAGTGCAGCCTCCGGCATATCGTGATCCAAATCCCACCAATAATCCTCCTGTCAAAAGAATCACTAAGGTTTTTGGAGAAGAAAAAGCATCATTTCCAAATAATTCTGTGGGAACATAGGCTTGTCCGGCACTTTCAAAACCATAAGCCTGTAATTGTCTGACCGTTTGTGGATTCAAATCCGGTACTTGGTTAACCGACAAATAATTAGCTGCCAAAAATCCACCGATTACAGCACCAAGCATTATCAATAGATTCCAGCGTTGTGCTTTCCAGTCAAAACAGAAAAAATCACAGGTTTTGTCTGCTCCGCACATCGTACAAAGAGTCCTTAAATTAGAAGACATTCCAAAGTTTCTGCCAATATAAAGCAAGGTAAACATCGTTAAAGCAATCAGTGGTCCGCTTACATACCACGGCCAGGGTTCTAAAATCCAATCCATAAATTTTTAGTTTTATAATTTTCAGTTGCAAAGTTCAAAATTATAAAACAAACTGTTTGTAACATAAGTGACAAATACCATAGCATTATCCCGGAAGGAGTTCACAGTAAAAGAAAATCTAAATTTCCTTTGGATAAACAATTTCAAAAAGCTTATTGTCAACTCCCTATCATTCTTTTTTTAGAAATTAAAGACGATTTTCACAACTATCCTTATCTTTGCCTGAATAAATTAAATTTACTATGAAAAAAATATGGGTGTTTTTTACGGTATTGTCACTGATGACCGCTTGTAATAAAAAAGAAAATAATGCGCAGGAATCAAATGTCGCAGAAGCAACAGACACTTTAAGTTATCAGAGTTTTGGAGAAGTTATCACTTCCGAAAAAGCATTGTCTAAAGAAGAAATGCTTGCAAAATACGAATCGATGCAACCTGGCGATACGCTGTCTGTGAAGTTTGCTTCGGAAATCAAAAAAACCTGTAAAAAGAAAGGTTGCTGGATGACTTTGGATCTGAGCAACGACAAACAAGCTTTTGTCAAGTTTAAGGATTACGCATTCTTTGTTCCGAAAGAAGGGGCTGAAGAGCACAAAACCATCGTTTCAGGAAAAGCATTTATCACGGAAACTTCTGTGGATGAATTAAAACATTATGCAAAAGATGCGGGAAAATCAGATGAAGAAATTGAAGCGATTACCGAATCAAAAGTAGAATACGGTTTTATGGCTGATGGTGTCTTAATTGCTGAAAATAACTAATGAAAAAAAATGTCCTCCTTTTTTTGGGATTGTTTTTAGTCGTTTCGTGTCAGGAGAAACCAGGCAAAACAATAACTGAAGATTCATCAGAAGAATCCGCTTTTCAGATGTATGAGATGTCGGAAATGGCTTCGTTGATGGAACAAATGTATGCCCACAACACCCAACTCAAAGAGCGGATTTTAAGCGGTGAAGATTTGGGCAGCTATCCCGAAGCTTTTGATAAACTGCACAGTGCAATACTCACAGAAGCTTCCGATCGTGATGCTTTTTTCAACGATCAGGCTTATAAGTTCATTGCGGCACAAAAAGCCATTTATGAAGATGCTGAGCCCAAAAAACAGTTCAACCAAATGGTTCAGCAATGTTTGGAGTGTCATGCTAAAAAATGTGGTGGTCCTGTACCCCGCATCAAAAAACTCATCATTCCGTAATGCAGCGTAAAATTATTGTTACCGGCGACGGATCCAGTTCTTTATTGGTTGAAAAAATGGGCGAAACTTTCCATTCAAGACACGGTGCTGTTCAGGAATCGGTTTATGTTTACATTGACAACGGACTGAAGCTCATCGAAAAAGAGGAAATAAGTATTTTGGAGTTTGGCTTCGGCACAGGATTAAATGCCCTGCTAACGGCAAAACACGCCTTGGAACACCAATTAAAAATCCATTACGAAACCATTGAAGCCTACCCTTTAACTGTTGATGAATATTCGTTGTTGAATTACAAAGATTTTGTTCAAACAACAATATCGTTGCAACAATTACACGAAATTCCCTGGGCTACGCCCTCGCCTGTTTCTTTAAACAATTATTTTTCTATTTTAAAACACCCTCAAAAAATAGAAGATTTCACGACTTCCCGAAAATTCGACCTCATCTATTTTGACGTTTTTGGTTATGACTATCAGCCCGAATTGTGGAATAAAGAAATTCTCCAAAAAACATTTGACTTTTTATTACCGGGAGGTATGCTTGTTACCTACGCCTGTAAAGGAGTGGTAAACAGAAACCTGAAAGAAATAGGTTTTGAAGTCAGAAAGTTAAAAGGTCCGCCGGGAAAGCGGGAAATGACTTTAGCTGTTAAAAATATCTAAAAGTACTTTCAAATATGTTTAAGGATGGTTATTTTTGGTAAAAACAAAACAACTATGAGCGAACGATTGAGTCACACCATACATATTTTAGAAAAGGTAAGTTTCAGTAAAGATTTATTTGTAAAGGAAGTTACCAAAGCTTTCGATATTTTACTGCCTTACGAAATAGAACAACTGAAAGAATGGATAAAGAATTTTACTAAAAACAATACAGAATTTAAAGAAGTATTGGTCTATGTATAAGAAAAAAGGATGGAGTAATTTCCATCCTTTTATTTTTTGGTAAACTTCGGACTGATGATTTCTACGTCCTGAAAGGCAATAGCTCCTTTGACCACTCCGGAAATGGTAGTCCGCAATGCTTCAATGATGTGTATTTTCAATTCGTTTCTGGAATAAATAAGGCTTATCTCTCTCGATGGTTTCGGGTCTTTAAATTCAATCAGATTTTTCTTGTCACTTTCCTTCAGATTGAGTGTATGCAAATAAGGTAATAATGTCACCCCCAAACCTTCGTTGGACAACTGGATCAGTGTTTCAAAACTTCCCGATGTGAGTTCAAAACCTTGTGAAAATTCGGTTTTGGAAGCTTTACAGATATTTAAAATACCGCTCGTGAAACAATGCCCGTCCTGAAGCAACAAAATATCGTTGATATTAAGGTCTGAAGCAGTTAGCGCATCTAAACCATTCCGGAATTCCTGTGGGAAATATCCTACAAAAGGCTCATAATACAAGGCAATCTCTTTCAAATTCGGTTCGCTCAACGGGGTTGCCGCAACTGCAGCATCCAAAAGACCTTTATGCAACCTATTGATGATTTCCTCGGTAGTGTGTTCTTCTACAATGAGGTGGACTTTAGGGTATTTTTTGATAAAATTCTTTAAAAACATCGGCAAAAGTGTGGGCATTACCGTAGGAATTATTCCAATTCTGAATTCCCCGCCGATAAACCCTTTTTGCTGTTCTACAATATCCTTGATACGGTCGGCTTCATTGACAATACTTTTTGCCTGCTCCACAATTTTCTTTCCTACTTCGGTAAGCTGAATAGGTTTTTTGGTGCGGTCAAATATTTTAACGTCAAGTTCTTCTTCCAGCTTTTGAATCTGCATACTCAACGTAGGTTGCGTAACAAAACAATTTTCAGCGGCTATGGTAAAATTCTGATGTTCAGCAACCGCAAGTACGTAATGTAATTGGGTAATGGTCATTTCTTAAAAGATTTTAACTATGAGAGTATCGAAACTATCAATAATATTGATGCAAATATCGGTTTTTTATTTGTATATTTGATAGTGAATTAAAAAAAGAAACTATGAATCATTTAGGCTTACCAGCAAAAGAAACGAAAGAAAACATTGAACTTTTAAATGTTTTATTGTCAAATTTTCAGGTGTATTATCAAAACCTGCGTGGTCTGCACTGGAACATCACAGGGAAACGCTTTTTTGACCTGCA
>DATGMY010000057.1:0-2956 GCA_035307005.1 Flavobacterium sp.
AACGTAATGGCAAAAGCTGTCAACGGAAAAACGGGAATGAAATTTGCCATTGCCGACCATCTGGGGCGCTATCGTTTGGAATTGGACAAAGAAACCGATTATACCCTTACGGTAAATTATATTGGTTACGAAGGCGCTTCTTTAGAGTATTCGTTTGAAAACCCGATAACGAGTTATGATTTTGTACTGACACCCAAAGACGAGATGCTCAATGAAATTGTGATTGAATACGACTATCAACCGGTTATTGTAAAAAAAGACACCATTATTTATGATGTGGCGGCTTTTATGAACGGCAATGAACGCAAGCTGAAAGATCAGCTGGAAAAGTTGCCGGGCGTGGAAGTCACAGACGAAGGTCAGGTAAAAGTCCAGGGTAAAACTGTTACGCAATTTATGGTAGAAGGCAACAGCTTTTTTGGTGGCGGTACTAAATTGGGCGTAGAAAATATTCCGGCAGATGCGGTGGACAAAGTAGAAGTGATCGACCATTTTACGGAAATCGGTCATATGAAAGAGGTTTCGGGCTCCGATGAGCTGGCAATGAACATCAAGCTGAAAGAAGATAAAAAGAAATTTGTTTTTGGCGACATACGTGCCGGTTACGGAAACAACCGTTTTTATGAATCCAACGCAAGTTTGTTTTATTATACGCCAAAAATCAACTGGAGCATTATTGGAAATCTCAATAATTTTGGTTCGCAGTTACTTACTTATGATGAAATTTTCCGGTTTGAAGGTTTTCGGAGTGCTTATATAAAAAACAACAATCAGCAGCAATTGATTAATCTGTATCAATATGTGAATCCCAATACCGATGTAGTGGAAAATAAAAATCAGTTTATCGCCAGCGATATCCGATATTCTTTTAGCAAAAAATGGGATGTAAAAGGATTGTTTCTTTTCAACAAAAACTGGATCCGTTCGCAGTCCGACCAAAGTATTCAGTATTTGCAGTCCGATGAAATTTCTTTTGAAAACAGATGGAACAGCTCCAACAACCGTAGTCAGTTGCTTTCCGGTAGATTATCTGCGGATTTCCGTCAAAATAAAAACACGACTTACAACTATAATTTACAGTTGGCAGCCACTGCAAACCACCGAAACGGAAGGGTTTTTTCAGAAACGGACATTACTGAAAAAGGCTTAACAACCAATGCTGACACAGACAACTTTGCACTGTCGCAATTATTTGAGTTTCATAAAACGTTCAACAGAAAACATAAGGGAACATTTGCTTTTACTCATTCTTACAAAAAGGAAACACCGCAGCATCATTGGTTTTCCACCGAAGCCTTTTTAACCGCATATATTCCGTGGAATCCATCCGAAATTTACGGGCTGAATCAAATACAATCTGTCAGACAAAATGCTGTTCAGATCAATGCAAAACATTATTGGATTGCCGCAAGAAGTCATCACATTTATACTACTCTGGGGTTTAACAGAACAGCTACTCATCTAAACATTACCAATGATATCCTAAATGATAATCAATGGAGTAGTTTGTTTGATTTAGATTTTGGAAACCGTTTGGATTATCGTTTAAACAATCCTTTTGCAGGGATAGAATACAAATATTTATACAGAAAATTTACTTCCACTTTAGGAATATTCACACATTATTATCAATTGCAAAACGAATATCCAACAGAAACATACACCCATTCTACTGCTCAAATAGCACCCGAAGTGAAACTGGAGTATGAATTCAATAAATCTGAAAGTCTTCGGTTCAATTATTCATTAAGCAATAATTACCTGGGGGCAGAACATTACGCCAACCGCTGGCAGGTCAATTCATTTAACGCCCTGTTCAAAGGAAATGCTTTGCTGCAAAACCTGCGATACCAACAAGCGAGTCTGCGTTATTCTAAATTTAGTTCCTATTCCGGTTTCAATATGTATGCTTCGATAAATTACAACAAAAGAAATAAAAATATTCGAAACCAGGTGGATATGATTGGAATCGACCAGTTTTATGAAACGGTTATGACCGATCAGCCCGATACCAACTGGAGTGTCTCTGCTTTTGGAAGCAAACGTTTTAAAAAACTTGAAATCAGGACAAACGGAAACCTGGGATTCAACAGATATACACAGGTAACTAATGATGTGGAATTACCGTCAAAAAGAGATTACCAATCCATAGGAATAGGATTCAGAACCTTGTTTAAAGAATACCCGAATATTGATGTTAATTACAATAAATCATTCAATCAATTGATGAGTTCGTTTAAAAACAAATCTACTACCGATATGTTTATTGTGAAGGCTGAAGCAAAGTTTCTGCAACATTTTTTGTTTAAAACAGATTACAATTGGATGAAAACGACATTTGGCAATGAAAAAATGATGGTGGAACAGGCAAATGCTTATCTTGAATTTCATAAAAAAGACAATGCGTGGACCTTTATGCTCAAAGGAAACAACTTGCTCAACACGGGTATTAAAAACGACATCAGCTTCAGTGATTTTATGATTCACAATACCAATACGTATATTTTGCCGCGTGCGGTTTTATTTTCGGTACAGTATAAGTTGTAAACTCTATTTAATCTAAAAACTCCTCGAGGCTCTGCCTCGGGGTTTCCGCTTACATCTCTCCCGATTATTATCGGGATTGGAGAGGCCGAATTTACAGAGTAAATTCGGGTGAGGCAAAATAAAAGAATTTCTTGAAATTCTTTTATTCTTTCCGTTTTTCCAACAATCATCAACAGCGTTAAAAAGCTGTTTTCCCTAACCTTGTCGGCAAACCACAAATCAGAAACTGAGAAATTTTAATCAAGTAATTTTAATAACAGATATTCTCAAAAAATAATTGAAAATATTTGATGGTTTAATTGTATTGTTTCTTTTACCTTTACAGGCTCAAATAATTGGGAATGCAAGAAAACAAAAATATAGCCGTAGTTGGCGCAGGATTAGTGGGAGGAGTGTTGGCAATTCACTT
>DATGMY010000058.1:0-2121 GCA_035307005.1 Flavobacterium sp.
ACAAACTGAAATTTCTTTTCGGTTTCTTTTATACTTTGTAACAATCTTGGTTTGATAACTGCCGAGAATACGTAAAAGGTCAGTATGTGAATCAATATAAAAACGGTAAATACATTCAATCCCAAAACAGACAATGCACTGCCACTGCTTTCTCTAAAAAAGCTACTAATTATCGAATAACCAAAACCTGTCATATAAATAAACGGTAGCGATAGTACCTGATGTGCTACTGACTGCATCAACCAGCTTCTGTTTTGTGCTTTTTGTTGTTTTTTAATTTTTCTGATAAACCAAATACTATCAAAAAGGTAATAAACAAACGATAAAAGAAGCAGCGACAATGCTATAATCTCCCCTAATTCTTTTGAATACTTTAAAAGAATAAAAATCAATACATACAAAACAGCCGTTATCAATGCTTTAGGAATCGAAATAAATTTCAATATTTCGTTCCACAGCATTTTGTTGTAATGTTTATGCAATTCGTTTTGCTTTTGTTCGACTAATCCCGTAAAACCAAAAATACCAAACTTTTTAAATTCAATTTCTAAGGCATCTTCAAACGAAATATTCGGATTTTCTTTCCATTGTACTTCAATCGCATTTGCTAAATGATCGACCAATTCTACTTGTACATCGTAATATTCCACATAGTGTTTGCGTGTAAAATCAAATATTTGTTGTATTTGCTTATCTGTCAGTTTCATTAAAACGAAGGTTTTAAATTAGGGTTAACAATCGTCTGCATATTGCGGATAAAATTTTCCAGTTCTTCCATACGCGATGCGGTTTCTTTCACACCGTTTTCAGTCAATTTATAATACTTGCGGATACGACCATCTACCCGATCCATTTCCACGTCCAGAAAACCGTCGGCTTCCATTTTATGCAATGCCGGATACAAAGCTCCTTCGGTAATGTTCATTTCGCCTTGGGTAATTTCCTTTACTTTTTGCGTGATTTCGTATCCATACATTTTTCCGTTTTGTTCCAGAAGTTTCATAATAATCGTGTTCAGGCTTCCTTTGTACAATTGTTGTTGCTTTTTCATAGGATGGTTCTTAAAAATTTTTCTAAAGGTTCAAACTTTAGCAGAGTTCAATTTATATACTTATGATTGTTAGGTATGCAAATATACCCATAATTCTTATACATACAAATGTTAGGTATATTTTGCTGCGTATTTTCTTTGTTGTAGGTTCTGAAAACTGACCGAAAGCTGACAAAAATCATCGTCAATGCCATTGGATTTTTGTACTTTTGCATAAATCAAATTAAAATGTCAAAATTCAATCCTTTAAAGGTTAAAGAAATAAAAAGAGAAACGCCATTGGCAGTTTCGATTGTTTTTGATGTTCCTGCCGATTTAAAAGCTGATTATCAGTTTGAAGCAGGTCAGTATGTAAACATCAAATCTATCATAAATGGTGAAGAACTAAGAAGATCTTATTCTATCAGTTCGTCGCCAAAAAGCGGAGAGTTGTGCATTGTCGTTAAGGCGGTAGAAAACGGTGTGTTTTCTAATTACGCCACACAACAATTACAGGTAGGCGATGTTTTAGAAGTTGCTGTACCGGAAGGTAAGTTTGTTTTAGAAAATAAAGATGCCAAAGTTATAGCCGGAATTGCTGCCGGAAGCGGTATCACACCAATTATCTCGTTGGCAAAAGATATTTTGGAAAGCGCTGACGATACTACTTTTGTTTTAGTTTATGGCAATAAAACTGTTGACGATACTATTTATTACAAAGAAATTGAAGCCCTTAAAAACAAATTCACAGGTCGATTTTTTGTCCATTACACCTTTACCAAAGTACATCCCGAAGGAACTTTATTCGGAAGAATTGAACGCTCTACCATAAATTTTGTTTTCAAGAATAAGCACAATGAAAAGCAGTTCGATGAGTATTTTTTGTGCGGTCCGGAAGACATGATAAAAAGGGTAACCGATATATTAACTGAAAACGGAGCACGTGAAGAACAAATCCATTACGAATTGTTTACCACAAGCTCTACAAACGGAGAAATTCCCGTAACCGGTGAGGGTATGGTCAAAGTAACGGTTTTGGTGGATGATGTGGAAACTACTTTTAATATGCCAAGAACCGAAAATATTTTGAA
>DATGMY010000059.1:0-13536 GCA_035307005.1 Flavobacterium sp.
CACAAAAGCATCGGTTTCAAAGGTTTGATGCACTGGTGGCGGCTGGTGGATTCTTCCTGTAATCGGTTCAAAATCATGAATAGAAAACGCATACGGATAGTTGTATCCATCGTATCCGATAACATCAAAAGGGTGCGTGGCATAAACCATATCAAAGATTTCGTCCTGTTTGCGAACTTTGACTAAAAACTCTCCTTTTTCGTCATAGGTTTCCAATTCTTCCGGACGACGGATATCACGCTCGCAAAACGGCGAATGCTCTAATAATTGTCCAAACCAGTTGCGGTAACGTTTTGGTGTATAAATTGGACGGCGGGATTCTACGATAAACAAACGATTGTCATCGGTATCAAAGTCGATTTTATAGATAATTCCACGCGGAATCAAAAGATAATCACCATATTTAAAATCCAGATTCCCTAAAATGGTGCGCAATTTTCCTGTTCCTTTGTGAATAAAAATCAACTCATCAGAATCGGTATTTTTATAAAAATAATCCTGTGTTTTGTTCGTAGGTGCCGCCAAAGTAATGGTACAATCACTGTTGGTCAGCATCGGTTTTCTGCTTTCCAAAAAATCCGGTGTTTGAGGCACTTGAAATCCTCTCAAACGGTAAGACTGAATATTGTTGGCACGTGCAATCTCAGGTTTTACGCTGTAAGAACCTTTGATTTCCTTAACCTGTGTCGGACGGTGCTCGTGGTACATATTGGAGGACATACCGTCAAAACCTACAGTTCCGAACAACTGTTCGTAATAATAATCACCGTTGGGCTTTTTGAAAATGGTATGGCGTTTTGGCGGAATATTTCCTAATTTATGGTATAAAGGCATAACCTGTTTGTTTTAAGTTAAACATAAAAATAAAGAAAAGTAACCCTCTTCATTCAGGCTTGCGCTTGATGAAGTATTTGAGTTGCGCTAAAAGTCCTTCCCAATGTTTCATCTGTTTTTTCTGTCTTTATATTATGATCAGATAGAATCATCATAAGCTCTTTTTTGATTTGATATAACAAAACATAAAATCTTACGACACATTTCATAACTTCAAATATCTTAATTTTTTCGGAGATATAAAAATTCGGGGTAAAAATTAACAGATGGTAGATTCAATGAGCGACTGTATTAACTTTTCCAAAGTTTTGAACTGGAAAACCTTAAAACCAAAATCCTACGGCAAACCACGTAAAATGTTTTCCGACTTCGGGCGAATAACTTTGTTTGATTTCTACCGGACCAATAACGGTCTGAAGTCCGTAGCCTAAAGCATAGCCACTGTATCTTGGCAAATCAATCCAGTTTGCTGTTTCAAACATTGAGTCGCCCATTTGTGCAAAATTGGCACTGAAGTTTAAATGGTGTTTTCTGTAAAAACGGTAATCAAGTGTAAAAGTTGTTTTTAGATAAGAATCGGCATTGAGGCTCATTACATTGTATCCGTAAAAAGGCTTAATCGTATTTAAGGATTCAAACCCGTAGCCTCCGTGAAAAAACTTGTGATTAGACGATGGTTCGGAACCAACAGTAATTCCAATATCACCCAAAAAACTAAAAGACAAGCGATTGAAAAAGGTTTTCACAAAACCAATTTCAGCATTGAGTATAGAAAAAGGCTCAAAGTTCCCGTTATAATCACTCGACGTAGCAAAATGCTTAATTTCGGAAGCAAAACGAACACCCCTCGTTGGAAAATATTTGTTGTCATACGTATCCAAAAGCAACGAAAAATAGGGTATAAGATAATGGCTGTTATCAATCCAGGCTTTCTGCATCGGAGCGTTATTAGCATCAAAACGTTGGTATTTATGTTCGATTCCTAACCCAATCAAAAAACGGTTCCGGTAATAATTCTGAATATAAATACGATTTGAAAAATCAATGAAATCTGCATTATAGATCAAAGGTTCGTAGTCGATTATTGGCACAATATCGTGACTTATTGAACGAATATTGTTTTTGAATTTTGAGAGTCGCGACTGTATTCCAAAACTCCACCGGACACCATTATCGATAAAGTAATTAAAATTATACCGGACATTATCACCCACTACAAAATCCAATGAAGCAACATCGTTTTTAGACAACATTTTTTTCTGGGTCACGTTGATCAGCAATGAACTTTTATAAAGTTGATCGTAATGCAGACCAAATTTCAAAAAACGTGAATGAGGCGATTCAGTCAGGTTTAAAATCAAAATATCTTCTGCGGTTTCTTCATCTTTTACAAATTTATAATTGATACCCGTGAAATTTTGAGTGGCATTCAGATTATTGATTCCGGTTTGGAGATCCGTAAAAGGGACACATTCTTCTGATGTAACAGGCAATTTTCCCAGGACATAACTGCGGGTATAATTTTTCAACGGACTGATTTCTATTCTCTTGAGTGCAATAGTATCAAAGCTTTCGTAAGAAGGTAAATCCGGTTTGTGGTATCCTGAAGATATTTCACGGATTTTCTCTATTTGAGAACGTGCTGCTTCGACACCTTTTTTAATGATTTCATCACCTCTTTCAAATGAAACAACAGAATAACCAACAATATCGGGCTTAATGTAGATGTCGGTCTGCCGGGCCTTTTTTCCCATTCCTTTATACATTCCGTAATTGGCGATCTGCATCAATATATCGGTAGCTCCCCGGATTTCTTCTTTCGTTTTCAGTCCGTCCTGAACGTCCACACCAATGATTACATCAGCACCCATATTTCGGACTTCGTCTATGGGATAATTGTTGACAACACCACCATCGATCAACATTCTTCCATCTATTTCAACAGGAGTATAAAGGGAAGGAAAAGCACCGCTTGCCAATACGCTTTGCGGCAAAATGCCTTTGTCCAGCACTACCTGTTCACCTGTAACGGCATCCGTTCCGATACATAAAAAGGGAATAGGCAGCTGACTGAAATCTTCTATATGACGCATATGTCCCAGCAAGCGGGAAAGAAGATTGTAATTGTACATTCCTTTGGAAAGTGCTACAGGCATTCCTAATCTGAAATTGTCAAACGGAAGCTGAATGGCATAAATCTCGTCGTTACGTTTTTCGTAAAATGATTTTGAAATTCGTGGTACATAATCTTGCACCAAAGCATTGGCATCAACGGTTCTAAAAAGCGAATCTAACTGATTAGCAGTGTAACCCGAAGCATAAAGTGCTCCGATAATGGCTCCCATACTGGTTCCGCCAATATAATCAATTTGGATACCCTCTTCTTCCAGAACTTTCAATACACCAATATGTGCAAAGCCTTTTGCTCCGCCTCCGCTTAAAACCAAACCAACTTTTGGACGTGGGTGTTCCTGAGCTGAAACTCCAGACGAAATCAACCCCAAAAAGCAAATCATAACCCAAACAAGACGTTGCATAAAAGCAGACTAAAATTCTCTATAAATCTATGACTTTTTAAGGTACTAAACGAAACTTATTGGTTAAAAAAAAGCAAAGAATCAAAAAGGTAAAACATAACTCAGATGTTACAGATTTATCAACTTGGTGGGTCAATCTGCGTTCTGTTTCTTATTTCTGATAAAGTGGAATCCCAAAATAAAACTCCAATATTCTGGTACGGAACAGGTAATCGTATTTTGTACGCAACAAATCAGATTTGGTATTGACCAAAAGTGTTTGCGACTGATTGTAATCAAAAGCCGTTGCCATTCCATTTTCGTAACGTTCGGTGGTATATCTGAAAGCTTCTTCGCGCGCTTTAAGCATCTCTACAGTTGCCAGATAGGTTTCCATCGCCCCTTTTGCATCGGCATAGGCAGTGTAAATGTTGCGTTCCAGATCCAGTTCGGTTTGCTCTAAAGTAAGTCGTGTTTTTTCCAGGTTTATTTTACTTCGTTCTACATTATTTCTTGTCGCAAAACCAGAGAAAATGGGAATGTTTAACTGCAAACCAAAATTGTGTCCTTTGTACATATCAAATTGATCAAAAAATGGCAAAGGATCCATTTCGCCGCCCATTCCATCAGGAATCTTCGCATAAGAAACCCGGGAACTGAAACTGTAAAAGCCCACTAATGAAGGTAAATGTGCTCCTTTGGCAATATCTACGTCTTTTTCGGCAATTTTCAAGTTATTTTCAGCTATTTTAAGCTCTGTGCGTTCATTGCGTGCTTTATAATAAATAGATTCAGGGCTTTCAAAGAAAATGGTGTTGGGTTCAAATTCATATTCCACATCGGCAATGTCAAAATCTTTAAAATCTTCGAGCTGCAGTAACTGCGCCAAACTCATTTTGGAAACCAACAACGCATATTCTGCTTCAATCATTCGCTGTTTGTCGGTTGCAATCGTAGCTTTCATATCAAACAAATCACCGCTTGGAATCATTCCTGATTCGACCAAAGCCTCTGAACGAACTAATTGCAAACTGTCGGTCTGGAATTGCTGTCTTTGTACCTTAATTGTTTCTTTGTTGAACAATATCTGCAAATAGGCGTTTACCACGTTCAACGCCACATCTTCCTCCATTTTAAGGTGTTGATATTGTGAAGAAATCAATGCTAATTTTGATCTTCTGAACCGGTTTTGATTTTGCAATCCACGGTAAATATCCACATTGGCAGATGCGCCCATTGAGGTAAATTGTGTGGTTTGATTCTGCAAAATACCCGTGGTAATGTTGGTATTCAAACCTACGTTCCACGAATGAGAAGCCGTAGCATTGACCCGGGGAAGAAAATTTCCGAAAGCGTCTTTTTTATCCACTTCGGCAAGCTTGTTGTCCAATTCTATCTGACCAATAGAAACGTTGTTTTCAATGGCGTGATTTACACATTCTTCCAAAGTCCATTTCTTTTGGGAAAAGGAAACAAAACAAGTTAAAAGAAAAGATATGATTATTAGTTTTTTCATTGCTTTTATTTTTTATTTTAAACCGCAAAGACACAGAGAACACATAGTTTCTCGCTCCCCTCTCCAAAGGAGAGGGGCTGGGGGTGAGGCTTATTTCTTAACCTGATTCCAAACTTTGATTTTATCGTCTTTGGTAATTCCGCTTTTGATTTCCACGTAAATTCCGTCACTTACTCCGAGCTCCACATCACGGCGTTCAAATTTTTGTTCTTCCACTTCTACTTCAACAAACGATTTCTTTGTTTTTTCGTCGTACTGAACCAAACCTTCTTTCACTGCCAAGACATCATCTGCTTTAGCCAGAATAATGGAAGCATTGGCACTCAACCCCGAGCGGATAAATGTAGAGTCTCTGTTTACCAAACTACCTTTTATCGGGAATTGCATCGCGCCGTTTTCGTTCACACCTTTTGGAGCAATATAATCCAAAACCGCTTCAAACTGTTTGTTTTCAATAGCACCCACCGTAATTTCCAAAGGAAGTCCCAATTTGATTTTTCCTACTTCGGATTCGTCTAATTTTCCTTCAAAAATCATATTACTCACATCTGCCAGGCTTGCAATGGTGGTTCCTTCGTTGAAATTATTGGCTTCAATGACCTGATTTCCTTCTTTTACCGGAACATCTAAAACCATACCCGAAACTGTGGAACGAATCAACGTCTGCGCAATGTTTGCCATTCCGCTTGTAGTTCCTGTACGGATGATTTCGGCACTTTGAACCGTAGCATTATAGGATTGTTGTGCTTGTTTGTAAGCTGTTTCGGCTGTATCGAAATCATTGGCAGAAATCACGCCTTTATCAAACAGCGATTTTTGTCTTTCATACACTCTTTTCTGATTTTCCAGTTCGATTTTTGCCGATTGAATTTGATTAGTAGCCGAATTCAAACTCGAAACATTCGGAACTACACGAATTTTTGCAATCAAATCGCCCGATTTGATATAATCGCCGGCTTCTACATACACCTCATCAATAATTCCTGAAATATTGGGTTTGATCAATACTTCTTCTTTCGGGTTGATGTTTCCGGTAGCAACCGTGCTTTTGGAAATTGAACGGATTTCAGCCTGTTCCGTTTCATAAACCACCGGCGGCTGGGCGTTTTTCTGATACAACCAAAATAATGCACCCGCAAAAGCAACTGCTAAAAAAACTAAAATACTAATGGTACAACCTTTTTTCATATATCTTTTTTTGAGGTTCTTTGTTTATTTTTTACTCTTTGTTTTTTCCAATCCATCCTAAATGAGTATTTTGAAAATGATCGTTGAATTTCAGTCCGTATCCAAAAATCCGATCCATTGCTGAATGCCCGAATAAAATCACACCTGCTAACGTAATTAACGGCTCATTCAACCAAAATCCCAAAATCAACACCAAAACAGCGACCAACTTGTGATGGAAAAAATTATACATCCACGCACCAATTTTTGGGCTTATCAAATAACCAATCATTGATAAATCAGGCAATAAAAGGCACATAGGGAAAATCCACCAGGAATATTCCAACCGGCTGAACAGCATAATGGAAAGTAAAAACTGTCCTAATTCTTCCAATTTTAAAAGGTTTTTCATTTTTGTCATTTTTACTTCCTTAAAACGCTTAATGCCTCATTAACGGAATTGATAAAATTAATGTGCTTTCTTTTGTTACTTTCGTAAATAAAATCGTTTAGACTCTTGCTTGAAAACGTGGAAAAATCACCTACTATCGCAAGACGGATACGATAATTGGAAAATTTTTGGAGTATTTCTCCTGCCATTTTGTTCTTTAGATCGAAGAAATCGGCAGTTAGGTTTCTTTGATGAATAATCATTTTATCAAAACCCTGAAAATAAACATTCCCAAGTAAATTCAATGCATCATCGACATTGTGAATAATTATTTCTTCTGAAATTATTTCTGCAACTTCGGTGTCGTTTATTTTATGAGATTGAATAATCATTCGTTTTTAATTTTATTTTTTCTTCTACTCCGTTCTCAATGCGTCTATTGGTTTTACTTTTATGGCTGTAATTGCGGGAATCAAGCCGGCTAATAATCCTGCAAAAACCAGAATTATCAATGCGATAACCACCACACCCAAACCTACACTTGGGTTGACAATCGGTATTTCATTACTGTTTGGGGCATTTTCCAGTCCCATATTTACCAACGCAAGCACGAAAGAAGCGAAAATGATTCCTGCCATACCTGCAATTAGTGACAACACGACCGATTCGGTTAGAATTTGTTTAATGATTACTGCCGGAGTTGCCCCTAAAGCCCTTCGTATGCCGATCTCCTGTGTTCGTTCTTTTACGATGATGAGCATAATGTTTACAATACCAACTACTCCCGAAAATAAAATCAATCCTCCCACCAAATAAGAAACTGCTTTAAGAATCCAGAAAAGTCCGTTGATCTTTTTGAATTCCTGATAAATATCAAAATGCCCGATAGCTCTTTCGTCCGTGGGATCAATAGTGTGTCGATTTTTTAGTAAATCAAAAATAGTATTTTTAATATCGGTAATCGGGGTATCGTCCCTGGCTGTAATCGCCATCCAACCCACAATATCTCCATAATTAAACGCCTGCTGAAACGTGGTAAACGGAATAAAAAGCTGTTTTTGACTTTCTTCCGCATCGCCACCCATATTGGAAATGCTCTTGTAAACACCTACAACCATAAAATTCACTCCCTGCACTTTGATATAAGACCCTAAAACTTCTTCGCCCGGAGCGTATAATTCCCTGATAACACCTTCGCCAATCACGGTAACTTTGCGTTTGTTTTCAATATCTCCGTAATTGATGAACCGTCCCTGGAGAATGTCCATCGGCTGTTGCTGGATGAATTCGGGATAATCGCCATATACATTGTAGGCTCCGGTTTTTGTCCCTCTTACCACATTGTTTATTCCTCTAAAACCACCTAACTGATTTCTGGGAGAAACATACAACAATCCGTCAACATCTCTTTTAATCGCCTCGATATCGCCATTTTTAAAATTGTAATATCTTCCCTGAGGCAATCCTTTATAAGGTTTGGAAGTAGAATTGGTCCACATAAACATCGTGTTGGTCGATAATCCGCCCATTTGTCGTTTGATGCCGTTTTGCAATCCCTGACTTGCTGAAAGAAGAATCACCAAAATAAAAATTCCCCAAAACACCCCAAACGCCGTAATCAGCGTGCGAAACGGATTGGCAGAAAGTGCCTCAATGATTTCATTCCATTTATCTTTACTAAACATAAGCCTCCCCCTGCCCCTCCAAAGGAGGGGAGTTGTGTTGGGTCAATATTTTAAATTATTACTTCTTTTCAAAATTCTATTTCTGTTTTCCAGCTCCTCCCCTTTGGGGAGGTCGGGAGGGGATTTTACTCTCCTCTTAATGCAACAATAGGTCTGATTTTAGCGGCGCGGTATGCAGGAACAAATCCTGCAAAAGCTCCAGCTACAATTAAAATGATCAAAGTGGTAACCGCCACATTAAAATCAACTTCAGGACGCGTGAAAAAATCCGCTTCTACCGAAGGACCAATGAGCTCCCATACAATCAATCCGAAAATAAGCCCCGAAAAACCGGCGATGACCGTGATAAACACTGCTTCCTGTAAAACCATTGTTATAATGGAAAAAGGTGAAGCACCCAACGCTTTGCGAATTCCGATTTCCTTGGTTCGTTCTTTGACGATAATCAGCATAATATTTCCAACGCCTACCACACCGGCAATGATGGTACAGATTCCCACAAACCAGAAAAACGCCTGAACGCCCCCGGTAATAATGTAAATGTTTTTTGCCTGTTCCAGAGAATTATTGACGTGCAAAGCACCCTGATCGTCCGGTGCAATCGTATGCCTTGATTTCAGCAAGGTTTCCAGCTGCTGCGTAAACTCGTGTGATTTGGCTACGGCATCGTCAAACTTACTTTGCTTGTTCAGCGTAAAAGCCATACTCCGTATTTTATCTCCCGCACTATATGTTCGTTGCGCTGTTGAAATCGGGATAAAAACCCGGCTTTCCTCGCGTTCACCCCCCGGATCAGAAAAAACACCCACAACATTGTAGATCGTTCCTGAAATATTGATGCCTTTTCCTAAGGGTTCTTCCCCATTTTTAAACAAATCGCTGGCTACTTTTTGTCCGATAATTGCCGATTTTTCATAATTATTCACATCGGAATGATTGATGAAGCGCCCTTTAACGATGGAAGCGTTTTCAATAAATTGATAATCAGGATGTACTCCTTCCACCCGATACGTTCCTGTTTCTTTTTTATAGACAATATTTCCGCTCCACACCGAATAAATTGCCGATTTGTATTCAATATGTTCTTGGAGCAAAGAAGTTGCTAATTCATAATCTGTATTTCGAAACTGAATATCCCTTCCTATTCCAAGTCCGTTATACTCTTTTTGGGTAACACCCGCCCACACCGAAATACGGTTTGCCGCATCTTGCTCAAACTGTTTTTGAATACCGTTTTGAATACCGTTTCCTGCCCCCAAAAGGATCACCAAAATAAAAATCCCCGATGCCACGGAAACCCCGGTCAGTACTGTGCGGAGTTTGTTTTTGGACAAACCCTCAAATATTTCCTGCCACCGTTCAATACTAAACATACTGCGAGGCTCTTATCTGGTTTACCAATTTATCTTCTTCGATTTGCCCGTCTTTGAGAAATACGATGCGTTTGGTCATTTCCGCAATATCAGGTTCGTGAGTTACTACAAGCACCGTTTTTCCTTCATCGTTTATCTGCTGAATAAGCTCCATCACTTCATACGAAGTTTTGGTGTCCAAAGCTCCCGTAGGCTCATCCGCCAAAAGCACTTTCGGATCAGAAGCCAAAGCACGCGCAATAGCCACACGCTGCTTTTGACCACCCGATAATTCGTTAGGTAAATGTTTTGCCCAATTTGCCAATCCCACTTTTTCAAGATAATACATCGAACGTTCCATCCGTTCTTTTCGTGCTAATCCCTGATAATATAAAGGCAGCGCTACATTGTCTAAAGCCGATTTATAATTAATGAGGTTAAAAGACTGAAACACAAATCCCAAAAATTTATTACGGTATCGCGAAGCAATGGTTTCATTGAGATTTTTAATCGGAACGCCGTCCAAAGTATAAGAACCTTCATCGGCTTCGTCTAAAATCCCGATGATGTTCAAAAGCGTGGATTTCCCGGATCCTGAACTTCCCATAATAGAAACAAATTCACCTTCTTTTACATCGAAATTAATGCCTTTGAGAACGTGCAGGGAATTTTTTCCCATTTGATAAGATTTGTGAAGGTCTTTTATTTCGATCATAATTTACGTTTTCAACGGTTTAAAAATAATAGAGTATCTGGTTTTCTGCTAAAGTAAGTATCTTTTTTCCGGAAAATGTTACAGGAAAATTAAAGAAAAATATAAACATTAAACCTATATTTGGCTTTTTTAAAAATGTTTGTACATTTGAACAAAACAAAATTTTAACACTTTTAGAAATGAAATTATCAGGAACTGAATTATACGACAAACTTGTAAACGATTATAAAATTATTGGAGAAAAAGGAGTAATCAACTTTTCACTTAAAGACCTGACTATTTCAATCGAAACAAAAGATACAGTTGGAAACCTTCTGCAAGAATGGCTGAAAGCCTGGCTGATGAAAGAAACTGTTGAGTTTGAAGAAAATCCAAATTCTCAAGTTTTTCCCGACTTTTATTTGAATAAACACAACAAAAAAATAGGTTTGCTCGAAGTGAAATCATTTGATTGGGACAGAGGTCCAGGATTTGACTTGGCAAATTTTGATTCGTATTGTAATTCGCTTTTAACTTCTGCTTATCGTTTAGATTCTGATTATCTAATTTTTGCTTACCAAATGAAAGGTAGTGAACTGACAATTAAAGATGTTTGGATTAAAAAGATTTGGGAATTAGCTTGCCCAAGTGGAACTTATCCGCTAAAAGTGCAAGAAAAGAAAAGTGTCATTTACAATATCCGTCCTTCAACTTGGTATTCAGAAAGAACCAAATTCAAACCTTTCAACTCATTGGAAGAATTTCTTGCAGCATTAAATGAAACAAGATACCAATATCCGCAGACAAGACATACCAACGGACATTGGCTAAATAACGTACTTAAAAATTACGAAGAACACACAGGTGTTAAACTACAGGTTCGCTAACGTAAACTTCGGCTAATTTATTCGCTACAAATTCCACAACGGGAACAGCAACCGTATTTCCCAACAAATCAAAAGCATCGTATTCTTTTGTTGGGATTTCGTACCATTCCGGATAGCCAAATAATCGTAATCCCTCACGAATTGTCAATCTTCGTAAACCGTTTCCATCTGGAACTGCTAAACGAGAAACATCTGTAGCTACCAAAGTCGGTGCTATGTCTTTCGGGTCAAGAACTTTATTAACTTCAAAGCTTAATTTCCCAGTGACGATATTATAACCTTTTGGTTTGGTTTCGTCATATTCACGAACTGTAACAATTCCATTTTCTGTTTGTGTTTTTACCATTTTTTTAGGATGTTCTAATCTCAAATATCCTTTAAAACTTAAATCATCCAATAATGTTTTTAGTTCGTTTCTCGGCAAATTGATAAACGTATTTATTTGCTCTAACGTCAAAGGCATTCCGTCCATCCAATCAATTCCGATTTCTTCTGCCCATTGCTTTTTACGTCTTTGCTTGAATAATTTATTTAGAATTTCAGCTTGTTGCTTGGAAACACTTCCTTTTATTTCAATATCCCAACTATGAATATTGTTATCGCCACCACGTTTGTCTTTTATGGATTTTCCGTATAAGTCTTCTATTGAAAAATGAGATAAAAGTTTATCTACAAAATCAGATTTTAAAGTTGGCAAGCCTTTTTCTAAAACACTTTTTAAAGTGGAAAATCTTGGTTCATTCCCACTCAAATCAATTTTTTCATCTTTTGTTCCGACAATAAAAATGCGTTTACGAGATTGTGGTAAACCAAATTCCAAACTATCGAAAACTTTCCAAGTTGTTTTGTAACCTAAATCATTTTCAAGAGTTTCTAAAATAGTTTTTAGTGTTCTACCGATTTCATCATTTTTATTTTCTAAATCGTGTTTCACCAAACCCTCGACATTTTCAAGAATAAATCCATACGGTTTTTTATCTCTCAAAATGCGTTCGATTTCAAAAAACAAAGTACCTCTCGTATCTAAAAATCCTTGGCGCTTTCCACCTGCACTAAACGGCTGACAAGGAAAACCGCCCAACAGAAAATCAAAATCGGGAATAAATTCATTATTAATTTCAAAAATATCTCCAGCCAAAAGATCGTGTTCAAAATTATGTTTGAGCGTTTTAACAGCATACGGTTTTATTTCAGAAGTCATCACACATTCTGTTTCCATTCCGGCATCTTTAAATGCTTTTTCAAACCCCAAACGAATACCGCCAAGACCAGCGAACAAATCAATAAATTTTACAGTATTTTTCATTTCGCATTAGATTTATAAGGTTCAACAGGCTCTGCAACCATCAATAATTGACTTTCGTAATCTTCAATTTCAATTTTATGGCAACCAATAACAGTCAAACATTGCAGCAAAAAACACGCACTAAACTTTCCCCGACTTATTTTACTGTCAATACTAGCTTTAGTTTCTTCAACCCCTATTTCATTTAACATCAAAGCTAAATCCGAATTAGAAACTCCTCGTTTGACTAATTCAGACTTCAATAATCGTTTTGCTTTGTTATTCCAATTTGCCATAACCAAGAACTTTACATTTGCAATATTCAATAATAATTGTCATATATGCAAATAAAAAAGCAAAAATGATATATTAAATTATATTATCTCACTCTTCTTTAAAAAACGCCTGCACTTTCTCTGCCTTGCTTTTCCCGATGGCTTTTTCGATTGCCTCATAAGGAGTTTCTTTCATTCTTTTGATTGATTTGAATTCTTTCATCAACTTTTCCATTGTTTTTTCTCCAATACCCGGAATTTTGGTCAGCGAAGATTGTATTGCATTTTTACTTCTTTGGTTTCTGTGAAACGTAATCCCAAAGCGATGCGCTTCGTTTCGTAAATGCTGAATCACTTTCAGGGTTTCAGATTTTTTATCTAAATATAACGGAACCGAATCGCCCGGATAAAACAATTCTTCTAATCGTTTAGCAATGCCAATAATCGCTATTTTCCCACGTAATCCCAAAACTTCCAGGCTTTTCAAAGCTGCACTCAATTGTCCTTTGCCTCCGTCAATAATAATCAAATCGGGCAGTGGCTCTCCTTCGTCCAACAGCCTTCTGTACCTACGAAAAACAACCTCTTCCATTGAAGCAAAATCATTAGGTCCTTCAACTGTTTTGATGTTGAAATGACGATAATCTTTCTTGCTCGGCTTTCCGTCTTTAAAAACCACACAAGCTGCCACAGGATTGGTTCCTTGTATGTTTGAATTATCAAAACACTCTATGTGGCGCGGTTCTTTACTCAAACGTAGATCAGACTTCATTTGTGCCATAATACGGTTGGTATGTCGATCGGGATCCACAATTTTCATTTGTTTCAACTGATCCATTCTGTAATATCGTGCATTGCGTTCCGACAAATCCAAAAGCTGTTTTTTATCGCCTGATTTTGGAATGGTAATTTTAAAATTTTCTCCCAACTCAAC
>DATGMY010000060.1:0-2501 GCA_035307005.1 Flavobacterium sp.
CCCGGTAAACACTTCAGGAAATTTACCGGAAATTGGCTCTAAAGCTCCCGATTTTAAATTAACAACCGGCGATTTATCAGAAAAATCGTTGAGCGATTACAAAGGAAAAAACGTTGTTTTAAACATTTTCCCGAGTGTGGACACGGGCGTATGTGCGCAATCAGTACGTACATTCAATGAAAAAGTTTCGGCTGTGGACAACACGGTTGTTTTATGTGTTTCTAAAGATTTACCTTTTGCACTTTCTCGTTTTTGCGCTGCCGAAGGTTTGAACAATGTAGAAACATTATCTGATTTTAAGAGCAACGAATTCAGTAATGCTTATGGTGTAAAAATGACCGACGGACCTTTGAACGGTTTGCTGAGCCGTGCGGTTGTTGTGGTTAATCCCGAAGGAAACGTGGTGTATAACGAACAGGTTCCTGAAATTGGACAAGAACCGGATTATAACAATGCGTTGAATGCGTTGAAATAAAAAATTGCTTTTATTATAAAACAAAACTCCTCCAAAGTTTGAAACTTTGGAGGAGTTGGTTTAAAAATTTTATCTCAAGGCTCCCAAATTTTATAAACTTAAAAAGTCAAGATGACTTCATTAGTAACGACAGAAACATTTTAACTGTTTATTACTCTATTAATTTATTAGGATTAATGATTGGCAATATGAAATTACTTAAAGCTGTACCTTGAAATCGTGTCATTAATATCCCTCTTGTGGTTGAATAGGTAATTGCAGCTAAGGCATTTCCTAACGCAGGACTTATTGTGACAGTATTCTTTTCTAACTTGGTTAATTCCTCAATATTGTCCACATGAAAAACATAGATAAAACTGAAAGCTCCAATTGCTTCTTCGGTATTTTCTTTTTCACTTTTGGTTTCAACATTTACTGAGAAACCAGCTTTAATTAATTTATCAGGAATATTAAACCCCAATTCAAAGTTTACATTGAAATTGTGCCCCTGAATTTTTTCTTCCTCAAAATCGAATGGACTATTAATTTGTCCTTTTATGATTTTAAAATCAACAATTTCGATTTTTTCAGGTTGTAATAAATTAGCTGACATTGGATAATGTTGTTTTATTGTCTGATTTCGATTTTTTCCATACACTCGTATATGCTACATCTGTGTTTATAGCATTGTTTCTGTAAAGCGTTACATATCCAGTTGTTCCCATTGGTTTTCGTTGTGGAACGTTAATAATTGGTTCCCCAAGTTCTGCTTCGAGTTTGGCTAAAGAACGTAACGTAAAGTTATGTTCTCCTACTAACCATTTGTTAACTTCGGAAGGTCTTTTTTCTAGCTTATCTGCTAAATCTTTTTGGCTAAATCCTTTTGCTTTTAACAACTGATTTACTCGAACCACGATATCAGCATATAATCTCGCGAAGATTTTTGTTTCTTCCGGTGTTTCTGCTAAAATTCTTTGTGCTACTTTGCTTCTCATTGTTTTGGATTTTTAGAGGATGATTTCATCTGAACCATCATAATTATTAAGTTTTCTATGTTTTTCATTTACAATTATTGTTCCATCTTGTAAAGCTTCATTAATTCGTTTCGCGAATTCACATGCTGCTCTCCATTCTAAATGCAATGAACTTGTTTGATTTGTTGGACCATCTTTGATACCTCCATTGAAAAGTATAACTATGTTGTTTGTGATTTTTAAGGCGTATAATCTTAATGGAAATTCTGGAAAGTGGTAAGTAATATTTTCGATTGTTCTTTTACCTTGTACAGGTAATCCCTTAACTTCGTTTTCATCTCTATTGAATAATTCATCTATTGCTCCGTGATCATTACCAATTGATAACAATACAAAAGACAACAATTCTTGATTTGCTTCTTTATATTCTGCTATTGCATCATATTTTTCAAAGAATAAATCAGTTTCATTTGTCTCGGCATCATCATATTTTACGGTGTAAAAAGTACATTTAGCAGCTTCATCATCCCATATTTCTATAGCAAATATATTCACTTTATTATTAGTTTGCAAACAAAAATACACTTTTAAGTGTATTTTGTGATTATTCAAATAGTATTTAATTTATTTTTTAAATTTAAACCATTTTTCAAGGCTCCCAAAAACATTCCTCAAAATTCTGAACGGTATTATCCTTAATTTTTACGCCTTCACTTTCCAACAATTGCTGCATTAAATTCGTTCCCTGAAAATGGTGCTTACCTGTTAAAACACCTTTACGGTTTACTACTCTGTGTGCCGGAATTTCCTCATCTGCCGGTACAGAGTTCAACGCATAACCTACCATCCGGGCAGAACGCAATGCACCGATTTTTTTGGCAATAGCTCCGTAAGTAGTGATTTTCCCATACGGAATCTGCTTCACTACCTCATATACTTTTTGGAAAAAATCGGAATCGCTCATTAGGATGTGATTATTTTATACAGATTAAAAATTGCCACTATTCCGGTAATGCAGCCGATGATCCTGTTGATGTTTCTGAGAATATAACTTTCTTCGGGATTTGATTTCC
>DATGMY010000061.1:0-3528 GCA_035307005.1 Flavobacterium sp.
ACCATAATTTACTACATTAGCTGTACAATGAATTAAAAACAAAGTAATTATGAAAAGTCTAGTCACATTCTTAATCATATCGCTGACTCTATTTTCTTGTAACAGCGATGACAATTCTTCATTAACGTATGAATTTGTAAACGCCGGAAAAATTTCAGTCCCAAATCCGCCTCCACAAAGCACTACAGTTAAAAATCAAACCGAATGGAATCAATTATCAGATTTATTTTATGAAGACTTTTCTGCTAACGTTGATTTTAACACGCATCAACTCATTGTAATTTTCGACGAACCAAGACCAGACGGCGGATATTCTATTTCTGTTCATTCTATAACAGAAAACAGTAGTAATATTATAGTGACAGTTCAAACACACCAAAGTGATATTGCTACACAGCAACCTATCCAACCATTTTGTATTGTAAAAATACCTGCCAGTAACAAACCTGTCTCTTTTACAATAAAGTAACAAAAAATCCTTTAGTTTTGACTAAAGGATTTTTTTGATATTACAATGTTTCTTTTAACCAGCGGAAAAATTCACCTTGCCATACCTGAGCATTTTGCGGTTGCAACACCCAATGGTTTTCGTCCGGTAAATACAGAAAACGGCTTTTCAAACCACGCAATTGAGCAGCCTGAAAAGCTTCCTGACCCTGACCAATCGGTACGCGGTAATCTTTCCCTCCGTGGATCACCAACATCGGCGTATCCCATTTATCTACATTTTTAATCGGGTTAAATTCGTTATAAGCTCTTTGTGCATCTTCATTTGCTTTGTCCCAGTAAGCACCGCCTGTATCAAAATTCGGAAAAAACACTTCTTCAGTAGTTCCGTACATCGATTCTAAGTTAAACACGCCGCAATGTGCAATAAAAGTCTTAAAGCGTTTTTCGTGGGTTCCTGCGAGATAAAAAACAGAATAGCCTCCATAACTCGCTCCTACAGCTCCAAGACGGTTGCTGTCAACATATTTTTCTTTGGAAACCTCATCAATTGCCGACAAATAATCTTTCATCGGTTGACCTGCCCAATCTTTTGAAATGGCTTCATTCCACTCTACCCCAAAACCGGGCAATCCTCTTCTGTTTGGCGCCACAATAATGTATCCTTCAGCTGCCATTAACTGGAAATTCCAGCGAAACGAATAAAACTGTGAAACCGGAGACTGAGGTCCTCCCTGGCAATACAACAGCGTTGGATATTTTTTGTTCGGGTTAAAGTTTGGTGGAAAAATAACCCAAGTAAGCATTTGTTTTCCGTCGGTAGTAGTCACATAACGCTTTTCCACTTTGCTCTTTGCGATTCTGTTGTAAGCTGCATCGTTTACACGAGTTACTTTACTCCAGGTATCTTCTGTCAAATCAAAAGAATAAATCTCTGTTGCGGTATTAAAATCGGTACGTGTCAGCAATACTTTGTCGTTTACAAATCCAACAATTCCTGTTACGTCAAAATCACCTTTAGTCAATTGTACTACATTGATGGCGATTCTTGTCAATCCCGGAAAGTTTACTTCAAATAATTGTACTGTTCCGTCCACCGGTGCAATGAAATAGACCTTTGTTCCATCAGCACTCCAAATATAGCTGTCTACTGTTCCATCCCAACCTGCAGTAAGGTTGATGTCAATTCCTTTATGACGCACAATAATATCGTTTTTATCCGCTTCGTAACCGTCGCGTTTCATTTGCAGCCACGTCAAATCTCCGTTGGGCGAAAAACCTGGTTTGGTATCATAGCCTTTATTTTCTTCGGTAAGGTTCTGCGTAGCTCCGGTTTCAATATCGTATTCATACAAATCGGTATTGGTGCTGAGTGCATATTCTGTACCGGCTTTCTTTTTAGAAACATAGATAACTTTTTGACCATCTGGAGACCAAACATAATCCTCACTTCCGCCAAAAGGCATTTGTGGTGAGTAATAGGGTTCGTCTTTCAGCAAATCGATTTTTTCCTGCGTTTGATTATTAGTTAGAATAACGTGATTAAAAGTTCCATCGTTCCACGTATCCCAATGTCTGTAATCCAATCCATCGAAAACATAAACATTCGATTCGGTCATTGTTTCATAATAATCCTTGCCCAACACTTTATTTACCTTTACTTTCTCGTGCGACAAAGTATATTTCCCGTCGGGCGAAACGTTTTTGTCTTTAATCAGACCTTCGGTATTTTCGAGCTCTTTGACATTTTTGCCATCCATACTTACCTGATAGGTTTTGTATTCGATGGTGTTTTTTTCCATATCAGGAGTTCCTACCTTATAAACAAGGTAATCTCCCTTTTCGGTAATTCCAACCGGACTTACTCTCCCCAGCTGCCACAGCAACTCTTTGTTCATTACTTTGTTTTGTGCGGCGGCTTCTACACCAACCACAGATAATACAGCCAATAAAATATGCCTCATTTCTATTATTTTTTAGTTGTGGATAAAATTACGAAAATATAAATGATAAAAATTCCTTAAAGTTTGATTTTCTGTTTTTATGAAGACCAGAAAAGTAAAAAAAAAGAAGTAATTTCACGCCCGAAAATGAACTACACTATTTTATAATGGAAGATTTTAACTGGGCAGACCTGATTAATCCTGAATTCTATATCAATTTAGAAATTGCAGGACACAAAATCGGCTTATACGTTGTTTTATTTATTGTATTTGCCGAAACCGGCTTGTTGGCAGGTTTTTTCCTTCCGGGAGACAGCTTGTTATTTCTTTCCGGGATTTACAGCACCTCCCTGATGAGCGAATTGGTTCATATTGAAAGTGACTTTTTAAACGTTTGGGCACTGGCATCGTTAGTGGCTTTAGCAGGAATCATTGGAAACTTATTTGGTTATTGGTTTGGCAAAAAAAGCGGGAATTATCTTTATCAAAAAGAAGACGGTTTTTTGTTCAAGAAAAAATACTTGTTAGAATCCAAAGCCTTTTTTGAAAAACACGGAGGAAGAGCCATTATCTTCGCAAGATTTTTACCTGTAGTAAGAACCTTTACCCCTATTATTGCCGGAGTGGCGCATATGAATTTCAGAAAATTTATGTTTTTTAATATCGTGAGTTCTATTGCCTGGGCATATTCACTGATTTTTGCCGGACATTATCTGTACCGGTTTTTATTAGACCGCTATGAGTTTGATCTTACACATTATATCGAATACATTATCATCATTATCATCGCCGTTACTACGGTTCCTTTTGTTATAAAACTGATAAAAAACAGAAGAGAAAAAAAGAAAGCAGCACAAAATAATTAAAATGATTGTCGGAAAGCTTGTACCAAAGAGAATATATCAACCCTTTGTCAGTTCGAGTCCGTCGAGAACTTATAATTAACAACTTCTCGATAGCCTGTCTTGAGCTTGCCGAAAGGCTTCACTGCGTTACGCTACTCGAAGCGACGTCTTATCATACCATAAGTCGTACTGTACAAAGTTCCAGATAGTCATTATAATTAATAAAAAGAATTGAAAAAGGGAGTATATTTACATCCCTTTTTTTATGGAATTATGATTCGGAAAATACTCAG
>DATGMY010000062.1:0-2229 GCA_035307005.1 Flavobacterium sp.
ATTGAAAAGGTTGTTTTGCCAATAAATTAAATTGATAATTAGCAATCGTCAATTTGTCTTTTTCCGGCGGGATGGTTCCACGCTCTGCCTTACAATCTTCTGCAACTGTAATTAATGTATTAAAATAATTGGTCGTGTGGGGTTTCATAATATTTAGGAGAATTCTGTGTTTTGGTTTTTATACGAATTTAATAAAAAATGACTATCTGGAACTTCGTACCAAAGTATATCGAGAAGTTGTTTTATAAGTTCTCGACAGGCTCGAACTGACGAAGGGTTGATACATTCTCTTTGGTACAAGCTTTCCGATAATCATTTAAACAAGACTGTCAAAAATCCTGCGCCAGCTTGCTACCGTGTTTCGGCTTAGCTTAAAGTGATTTGCCAGTTGGGTATTATTAAGACCGTGCTTTTTTTGATAACGCAACATTTTCAGGATCGTTGCCTTGTCATAAGCTTTGTATTTTTGTTCCAGAGATTTTTGATCCCGGTTTTTTTTACCAAACAGTATTTTGTTTATTCGTGTTATTTCAAAAAAATTCAATTCTTCTTTTTGTAGCAATTCCTCAAAATCATCCAAAAATTCCGGAAATTTCATCTTTATCAAATCTTTGTAAATTCTTACATAGTCCGGCTCTAAATTTCGGTTTTTCTGTGTTTTCTGATCCATTTGTATAAAGTTGTTTTTGGAATTCGATAGTGTTCAATAATTTCTGAGGGCGTTTTCTTTTTCTGTTCAACCAGCTCTATTATAAACTGAATGATTTCCGGAGTGTAGAGACTTTTGGTAAAGCTTGGCAATGCACTCTTTTCCTTATTAACAACGACGCTTTTCTTTGCATCCATTTTGGATGAAGGAGCATATAATAACAGGTGTTGCGAGTAAATTCTGAAAAAATCATATTCCAGCAATTTACTCCACCGCAACAATAAATCGGTATCCATACTTTTTGATTGATACATCTTTTCAAGTGCTGATTCGTCAACCTTTAAAAAATTACAGATACGGTGTTCTTCGATATCTCTTTCCAATACCAGGGTTTTGATCAATTGTCCTATTTTTATGTCTTTATATCTGAATTCCATAGAGATCGTTTTTAAAAAATGTATTTTAAAGGATCTTTCCTAAACTCCGTGGGCGTTATACCGGTATGTTTTTTAAAATATTTTGTAAAATTTGATACATCGCTGAATCCGTATTTAAAAGCGATTTCACTTATTGATTGTCTGCTGTATCTTAACTCTTGTTTTATTTCTAATATAATAATGTGAATCAACCACTTTTTTGGAGTGGTCTGTTCGTGTTTTTTAAACGCTTTTTCCAACGACAGTCCGTTTACATTTAACCGGCTTGTATAGTATTTTAGTGTCTTGTTTTTATTCTTTTCTTTATATACCAGTTTCTTGAAATCATTGATCAAACGTAATTTATTATCCTGATTCCAGGGATTGTCAGCAGGATCAATCAGTTCACTGCTAATCAAAAGTATGTTGAACAAATAATTGGTAAGTATCTGTGATCGGGTAGGAGTAAAAGGTTGTTCAAGTTCCTCCTGAATGGCTTTAAAAAGATTTTTTATACTTTCATCGCGGTTTTTTAAAGACAAATAAACTACGGTGCCGCCATTATTAAAAATCGTCGTCTGATACAAAAAACTACTTGTCACAGTATCGTCAGTAAAAACAGAACTTTCAAACAACAAAGCTTTTCCTTTATAATCAACGGGTTCATAAAACTGATGAACTTTCTGTGGTGGGACAAATAAAATATGATTTCTTTTAATAAAAATCTCATCTGCTCCTACGGAATAAATACCTTGTCCGCTTTCGTATAAATAGATGGTATAAAAATCTGTTTTATTAGGCTCAAAATACTGCGGATTTTCTAACAAATCTTCAATATCGCAAATGTATATTTTAGACCGGTCTTTGAGCTTTGGAAAATGAATAGTCTGAAAATTGATGGTTTCTGAACTTGCTCTGTTGGTTTCGATTTGTTCGATATGTCCAATAGTTTTCAGAACTTTCTGTTTAACAGAAGCAGGAAGGCCTTTTTCAATATGCTTTCCTGCTTTTTTTGAATGATCCATTTAACAATTTTACATTTCCACAATAATAAACTCCGAGCGTCTGTTTTGCTGATGTTCTTCTTCAGAACATTTCACACCATCGGCACAATTGTTTACTAATTCTCGTTCTCCGTAACCTTTGGCGGTCAATCTTTCTGCT
>DATGMY010000063.1:0-5279 GCA_035307005.1 Flavobacterium sp.
GTATATCCTGCCTGATTGTCTAAGGTTTCTCCTGTTGTATAATCAAAAGGCTCGTAAACCGGTAAAGTAGCCTGTGCATTTGCTGCAAATGCTGTAGCTAAGAATGTAAGTAATGCGTAAATTTTTTTCATTTTATAATAATTTAATTCATATTCAAAACAACAAACTCACGACAAAAGTTATCTAATAAAATGTTCTAAATTTTTCAGCCTTCTGCCCTGAAGGTAACATTCAAAAACATTCTGAATCTTTAATTCAGCGGTTTTTAAATTCACTATGCACTACAAAAAGAATGTTTTTATTGTAGTGCTGATACAAATATATCAAAATATTTTAATTAGCGATAATATTTTGTGTTTTTTTTATTGGAGTTAAATATAAATACAGAAGTTACACTAATCATTATAAATAGATGACAAGGGTAAAAACCAGGTAAAATAAAAGCCGGAAAAAAATCCGGCTTTTAAAATTGTTGAAACAAACCGTAGTCTTTCTCTACGATTATTTGATGATTATTTTTCGGGTGATACTATTTGTTTTATCACTGATTTTTAAAATATAAACTCCTGCTTTGAGACTGTTTACATTGAGTTCTTTTTGGTAATTGGTCATTTCGGTTACCATTACCTTTTTTCCCAACATATCGTAAAGCTCAACCTGCTTCGGCGAATTGTTGCCTTCTGAAGTTATATAAATTTTTCCGCCAACTACCGGATTCGGATAAATCTGAATCTTCTCTAAAACGTTTTCTGTTTTTACTGTTTCCTTATTATTGCTGTTGTTTTTGGCGGTTTGTGCCTGTGCAGATAATCCGGTTATTATAAACAGTAAAAAGATATATAGGTATTTTTCTTTCATAAGACTATTATTTGAGTTGTAAATATACAAAATATATTTCAAAAAGAATACCAAAAAAATAACCTCAAGTAAAATTTGAGGTTATTTAGGAAATATTTATGAAATTTATTACAATCCTACCGTCCAGCCTGCTGCCCAAGCCGGTGTATTTGTACCGTTTCCGGCTCCGGTTGCGTTTGCATTCTCAGTATATATACCTGTGGCAGTTGCATTGGCAGTAGTTGTCACGTTTTCAAATTTAACATTGGTTGCTTTCAGTTCCGTACCAACATAGCCTGCTGATAAATCCGGTGCAGCCTGAACATCAAATCCTGTTCCCCAGTTTTTCAACACCACATTGTCAAACGATCCTTTTGTTCCTACTCTTAATTTTATTGCATGGTTTTCTGAACCGCCATTGTTTCCGATTAATGTCAGGTTTTTAATGGTAGGGTTAGAGATTGGAGTAGCAGCTTCGTTGTTTGCGTTGTTGTCCGCTTCAATCCCTCTGTTTCCATCATTGGTTCTGATGCCGTACCAGTTTTCTCCGGTTCCGTTCCAACCTTCTGTCCAGTCAAACAAATCATCACCAACTTCAGATGCATAGTTGGTAACAATTAAGTGCGAAGCATCTACAGTACCGCCAAACCATTCAAAACCGTCGTCAGAACCGTCGTGTACCTGTACATAATCAATAACTGTTCCTTTACCAACACCAAACATAGAAAGCCCGTTGAATTCTTTGTCTGCATTATAAGCATATCCCGAATATTCGATTCTCAAATATTTGATGGAACCTGAGTTGTCGTTTACATCCGTTCCGCCGTAAGTTAATTCAGAAACTTCGGCAGTAGCTGTTGCTCCTACGTTAATAGGCGCTTTACCACAGATAACTAAACCTCCCCAAGCTCCGGGAACGTGCTCTTCTGCAGTCATTACCACAGGGTTTGAAGAAGTACCTTCTACAAAGATTTGTCCGCCTTGTCCTACTGCAATGTATCGAACTGCATTGAAATCATTTTCAGAAGAAAGTTTTGTAGCTTCAATTTTTACTCCAGCTTTGATGGTTAATTTTCCACCGTTTGCAACTACTAATTTTCCTGTTAGTTTATACGTTCCGTCTGTTAGGGTAACGTGCTGTCCGTTTCCGATTTCGCCTTTAAAGTCGTTTCTGTTTACTATGAAATCCGTTGGATTTTGTTCGTCAGGTGTGTTGTCGTCACTCGAACAAGAAACAGTTGTTGTTGCGAATGTCAGAGATAATAATGCCAGGCTGAATAGTCTTAAAATTGGCTTTTTCATTTTTTTTCTAATTTTAATTAATGTTTGTACAAATTTGATTATAAATTGTTTAAATAATATTAAGCAGATGTGATGAAATCGTTATGTGTTATAAATTATATCTTATTCTAATGTTAAATTAAAAAGTGTATTTTGCTCCAAGACCAAGAAAAACACCTCTTTTGTATCTGATGGCATCTATATCGCCCGAAGCGTTTTGCTGCACTCTTCTGAATTCCGGATTAAGGATATTTCTTGCTGAAAAATCAATTCCTATATTTTTATGGATTTTGGTTTTTAGTATAAAATCCAATGTACCCATTCCTTTATCCACCAGATTTCCTTTCTGCTGAACACCTAAGGCATATAAACGGTCGGAATAATGATTATAAGCCAAAGTAGCTGTAAGTCCGCGTTCTTCGCTCCATTCTTTGGTATAAGAAAGGTCTGCATTCATTAGCAAATCAGAAGCTCCGGTAAACGATGAACGCTCATCCGTAAAGTTGGTGTTGATTAATCCGTTTGTTTCTCTCTGTATTTTTTCTCTGTCGATTTCCTGATCGGTTTTCATATACGATACATTTAATCCGGCAGAAATCTTGTTGGCATAACTACCGCCAAAATCCGCAAGCCTTTTCTTGATTTCAAATTCGACTCCGTAAACATATCCCTTATCACCTATATTTACCCAGGTAATATCGTTGGTAGAAGATGCCATTGTGATTTCATTAATAGGATCTAAGATATATTTCCCAAATGCGGCAAATGAAATTACTTCATCGTTCATAGGAAACAATTCCCATTTTAAATCAAGGTTGTAATTTTGCGACGGGTATAAGTAAGGATTACCCACTTTGATTTCCGTTACGTCTTCATAGATAAACAAAGCCCGCTCTTTAAATTGTGGCAAAGTATAAGTCTTGCTCGCTGCTAAACGAAAGTTTTGGGTTGTATTTAATTCGTACTTTAACGACAAGCTTGGTAAAAACTCATTTCTTTCAAAAGTGTTTGAACCGCCGTTTGCATCTAATTGTGTGCGCCATTCTACTGTTTGGTCGATTCTCTCAAAACGGAATCCAATCACGGAACTTAATCTATCCGAAAGGCGGTATTCCAAATTTGCAAACCCTGCGTGAATGTTTTGCTCTCCTGTATAAGTTTGCGGCGTCATTCCGGCAAATGATTCGATGCGAAACAACCCGTTGTCGTAATTTTGTTGGTTAAAGAAAGCGTCCAGATTGTTTGGAGTAACCGGAGTATTCATTAATCCGTCTCCTGAAATACGGAAATTGAATTGGATCGCTTCAAAGTCTCTCTTTTTTACCCGACCGTTGTATCCGAAGGTTACTTTACCTCTTTCCTGACCATATTCGTTAGCTCCGAATTTGTAGTTTAAAGCTAAATTCGCAGCGATTTCATCCTCTTTTAAGTGCTGAAAATAACGATGGTTGTCTGTAATAGTTCTTTGAGCCAGACTATAATTGTTAGTATCGTTCCAGTGAAACAATTTATTCTGCGTTCTGTCAGGCATATCGCTTTCAATCGTGTTGTAAGAAACTGCCCAATCCAAACCTAATTTTTCATTTAAGGAATGATTTCCTAATAGCTGGTTAATCAATACCGTGTTTTGTGTAAACGTTCCTCTTTGTACAATGTGGCTGTCATGTTCTCCTTCAAAATCGCGGTCGCTTCCGGTGTAAATATCTCTCGATAAATCTGAAGAATTGACATATAAGAAGTTGTAGGCCACATTGTGTCGGTCGTTTATGTGGTAATTGGCATTAAACATACCGGTAGTATTGGTGGTTTGTGTAGCTTTTTCCTGGTGAAAAGATTTTAATTTTGCACCTTGTGCATTCAAACTCTGATTAAGACCTTCTCTGAATTGAAACCCGTTGTCAAAATTTGCCGTAGCAAATAAGTTAAGTCTGCCTTCCTGTCCGACATCAAACGATTTTCCGGCTTTTAAACCAAAATTTCCGCCGATGGGTCCGGTTTGTTTAGGATTCAGACTGTTTTCAAAACTATAGCTTGTCAGCGGATTTGCCGGAACTCCATACGAAGCATATCCCATTGAACTGGGACCTTGGGGAACTAAAAACTCGTTGCCTTTGCTTGTGGTATTAGTGTTTATTTTTGTACCTAACTCTATTTCCAGTAAACCATCATCCTGAAAATCTTTTGAAAGAATATCTACATTTCCTCCTCCAAAATCGCCGGTGTTTCTTGAGCTGAACGTTTTGTCAATAGAAATGTATTCTACAATATCTGTTGAAAAAAGTTCCAGATTGATGTTTTTCTTTTCAGGATCATTAGATGGAACTGGCAATCCGTTTAATGAAGTGGAGTTATAACGGTCGCCCAAACCTCTTACATATACATTGTTGCTTCCTTCCTGTTTTGAAATCCCCGAAGTTTTAGCAACAGCAGCTGCCACGTCGCCTACACCTTTGCGGGAAAGTTCCTGTGCGCCGATTTGTTGTTTAATCTCCAGTGATTTACGTTGTTCGCTCAACAAAGCAGTTTCAGATGATCTTCTGTTATCAACCATAATCACTACCTCATCCAGATCCGATTCTTCTGCCGTGAGGTTGATTGTAAGTTGCTGAGAGTCGCTTGTTTCACAAGGCATCACAAAAGTCTGATACCCAAAATAAGAAGCTTCTAATGTGTAGGTACCTTCTATACATTCAATTTCAAAATAACCATTATCGTCTGTTTCAGCACCAAATTCGGTGTTTTGAAGCAATACGGTTGCATAGGTAAGCGGAGCGTTGTTTTGTGCGTCATAAACAAAACCTTTTATCGTTGTCGATTCCTGAGCATAGCTTGCAAATCCAAATAAAAGAAACGCGGTTAAAAAGTTTAATTTCATATTGTGTGTTATATTTTCGATGCAAAGGAACAACTTGTGTGTTATTGAGTTATTACATGAAATTTAACAATAGGTTGGTTTAATGTAAATAAATTGTTATAACATTAAATAATCGTTAACCGGTTGTTTGCTTTTTATTTATGCGTATTTTTACACTCGAAAAACAACAACAAATTATGAAGAAAAAAGATATAAAGATATTGTTGGTCGACGACGATACCGATATCTTGGAAATCGTAGGATTCAATCTCGAAGCAGAAGGCTACCGAATCTTTAAGGCACATAA
>DATGMY010000064.1:0-2639 GCA_035307005.1 Flavobacterium sp.
TGACAAGCCAAAATCAGTCTTTTTTGAAAAAAGAATTTGACCATCCGTCAAATGAGGTAAATTCGTAAATATCTGTAGTTTTTGCATCAAAGTATTTTCTTCCGTTTCTATCGCAGCCCACTCGCTTTGCAGACGCATCCGCTCGGTTTGTATGCGGTAAAAATCAGCTTTCGGAATATTCCCTTTTTCCGATTGACGCTCATACTGGTCATACATCTGGTCAAATAAACCCACGATTTTTTGAAGCTGTTCTTTGCTTTGATGTATTTTTTGCAATTCGTAATACGTTTGCCTGAGTTCTTTTTTCAACTCCAGCATCAGTTCTTCGTATTCCCAGACGGCTTGCTCTTGTTCTAACTGCCTGATAGAAATCCGCTTTTTTCTTTTCCCTGCCGTTTCAATAAGCTGTTCGAGTTCTGCCGATATTTGCTGTGTATTGCCATATCTTCCCAACAAATATGGAAGCTGTTCTGCCGAACCGTTTTTCCACAGATTGACTTCACTGATACTAAAAGTTGGATTGTTCCAGACTTTTTCCTGTACCAACAACGCAGCTGCCTGATCGATCTGGTATTTTTGAGCAATAAGTAAATAGTTTGATTCCAGAAACTGCTTTTCCAGTTCTTTTAAAGTATAAGATTGAGCACCCGCTGTAAAAACCGGTACCAAACACCACACGAAAATATAACAAATAATTTTTCTCACCTTTTAATTATTTGTTCCAAAAGTAATGGTGCAGTATTAAGATGTTTTTTAAATGAGATTAAAATTGGATTAGAATTTTGAAAGATATTCATTCGGAAAACCAAGCTGTATCAAAGTTCCTTTGGGTTGATTAGACAAAACATCTAACTGAATATGATGCAGCATAAAAATGATGTTTGCCATAGACAAACCGATGCCTTTTCCCGTATAGCTTCCGGTATTTTTTCCTCTGAAGAAATTCTGTTTAATGCTTCGTAAATCTTCTTCGGGAATGCCGATGCCTGAATCTAATACCTGAATCCAGAGCTGATCATCGACCTCTTTCAGAATGATTTTTACAGGCTGATTATTGGAATATTTAACGGCATTTTCAAGAATATTGTTGAATGCTAATTTCAATAATTGCTGATTTCCCTGAACTTGCAGTAATTCAGGTTTTTTCACTTCAATAGTTACATCAATCTGTGCTTTGTGGTATAAAATCATTTGCTCCACAACTTCCCAAATGATTTCGTCCATACGCAATCTGGAAAATTCAAAGTTGGTTTTAGCCCCCGAAAGCAACATCATTTTGTCTAAGGTTTCATCTAAATCTACTACATACTGTTTAAGCTGTTGTAAAACTTGCCGGTATTCTTCCGGCGAACGTTCTTTTTTGCCGGTTACTTCCAGTGTCCCCAACAAAGCCGTAATGGGTGTACGGAGTTCGTGTGATACATAGTCAATAAAATTTTTCTGTACCTGAAACGTTTTGTCCAAACGATTGATAAAATGATTGTAGGTGGTAACCAAATCACTGATTTCCGTATAAGCATCACTGGATTCGATGGGTTTATTAAAGTTTTGATTGTCGCGCATTTTTATTTGGTCGATGATTCTGTTTAGCGGCTGATACGCAAATCGTCCTAAAAACTGTGACAATACATAAATCAAAATCAAACCAACCACAAAGACAATGATCAGAATTTTGAGAAGGGAATAGAGCTGTTGATTGAAATCATTTTTCAATTCACGGGTAATCACTACAAAATCGCCTTCATTGTCTTTATAAAACAACCCGCTGTAAAAATACTGATCCGAAGTCCAACTGCCTTTTTGATGTTTCCGTACCGATTCGATCAATGCCTGCGTAATGTTTCCATCGGACTCCATCTCGCCTTTTGCCTGAATACTTTCTTCATCGAAAACAGCAATGTTTTTTCTGGAAATTGATCTGCGTAAACGATCTTTTGTTGTTTCCCGTTGCGAATAACTTTCCTCATCGGCTTCTAAATAATAAATCGCAGCCAAAAGCGTTTTACTTTCCAAAACCTGTATTTCATTGTGTTGCATCCATTTATAAAAGGAAATATAAATCGCAGCCGAAGCCATAAAGATGACCACGGAAAAAATCAAAACCGAATACAACGAAAGTCTGTCTTTCAGATTCATAAGCTAAACATTAAACATATACCCCACGCCTTTTACGGTATAGATGTATTTTTCATCATTTTTTTCGATTTTGTTTCTGAGATACGAAATATATACATCGACCACATTGGTCTGGTTGTTGAATGTAATACCCCAAACCGCATTTAGAATCTGTACACGTGAAACCGTTTTTCCTGTGTTTTCAATCAGATACAGCAACAATTTGTATTCGCGCGGCGATAAGTCTATTTCATTCTGATTTCTAAAAACCTTGTATTGATGCTGATCTACGGTTAATGTTCCCAGGGACAACACTGCCGAAGGTATTTCTTTTTGACGGTAATGTTGCCTGCGTGTCAATGCCTTGATTCGTGAAAGGAGCTCATCAAAGTGAAAAGGTTTGGTAATATAATCATCAGCTCCGCAGTCTAATGCCGAAACCTTGTCCTGAACAGCATTGAGTGCGCTCAACATCAATACCGGGGCGTATATTTTTTTAAAACGGAGAGTTTGAACCAATTGAA
>DATGMY010000065.1:0-3719 GCA_035307005.1 Flavobacterium sp.
GAACCATCGGTACCTCCTCGAATTGGTTTGATGATGGGTTTAATATCCAATTCTTTCATCGCTTGCTCGGCAATGTCCACAATATGTATTACAGGTTCTACCTTTTCTTTCATATTGTAATATTGGTCTTTTATTTCACATTCCACGATTTTACCGCCGAATTTGTCAGCATATTTTTTGTTCATCTTAGTAACCAGTTCACGCATTAGTTTTTTACGCTTTTTGAACTTTTTCATACTGTGATCACGAATAATCAACTGAACTTCCGTTTCTTCAATTGATCCGCTGATGTTGTGTAAATGAAAAAAGCCTTCGTAACCCGTTGTCTTTTCTGGAACTTCTTTCGAGGGTAATTTTGAAAGGAATTTGTTTGCCAGAAGCATAGAATTGATCATTTTTCCTTTGGCATAACCCGGATGTACACTTTTTCCTCTGAAAATCAATTGTACTCCAGCTGCATTAAAATTTTCGTATTCCAATTCGCCGATTTGGCTTCCGTCCATCGTATAAGCCCACTCAGCACCGAATTTTTCCACATCAAATTTATGTGCGCCACGACCAATTTCTTCGTCAGGCGTAAAACCTACTCTGATTTTTCCGTGCTTGATTTCGGGATGTTGAATTAAATATTCCATTGCAGAAACAATTTCGCAGATTCCGGCTTTATCGTCGGCACCCAACAAAGTTGTTCCGTCGGTCGTAATCAACGTTTGACCTTTGTATTGCAACAAATCATCAAAATAATTTGGAGATAAGATGATGTTTTCCTCTTTGTTCAAAATGATATCACCTCCGTCATAATTCTCAACAATCTGTGGTTTCACATTGGCTCCTGAAAAATCGGGCGAAGTATCAAAGTGCGAAACAAAACCGATGGTAGGAACTTCAAAATCCACATTACTTGGCAACGTAGCCATAATATATGCATTTTCGTCGATGGTTACCTCTTCCATTCCGATTTGTTTTAATTCCTCAACCAACTGATTGGCTAAATCCCATTGTTTTTTGGTAGAAGGAGTAGTGTCTGAATTTGGATCCGATTCGGTATCAACGGTTACATAGCTGATAAACCGGTCAATAATATGCTGTTTGTTTTCCATTATCTTGAAATGAATATTTTGTTCCCACAAATTTATTAAAACAGTTACACTTTCGGAAGGATAATTGGTTTAAATATTTACCGAAGGTGTTTTGAATGAACCAGCACAAAGCAAAGTTCTTATTTTTGTTGCGATTTGCATTGTCTTCAGAGTATGTTGGCTGTGGCATAAAAATTGACACTATATATATTTGAATTAAAATAAGATATAAACCCACGATTTTAAGTGTTGTCGATCCTAAATCAATGACACTTTGTCGCAGAATGTATATATGGCACACGAAAAAATAATATCATTAGACAATTTGTCACTTCAGGATTTGGATGCAAATGCAGAGTTTATTCCTTTGTTTTCTCAGGAAGATGAAAATGAAATGAACAACGAAAAACTACCGGAAGAAGTAAGTATTTTACCACTTCGCAATATGGTTTTGTTTCCGGGAGTAGTGATTCCGATTACTGCGGGGAGAGATAAATCGATCAAATTGATCAACGACGCAACTGCCGAAGGTAAAACCATCGGTGTGGTGGCGCAGCTCAACGAAGAAACAGAACTTCCCGGAAGCGACGATATTTATCGTTCAGGGACGATTGCTCAGGTTCTTAAAACCCTGAAATTGCCCGATGGAAACATCACGGTAATTTTACAAGGGAAAAAACGTTTTGAAATTGATAAAATCACCCAGGAAGAACCTTATTTGAAGGCAACGATTAAAGAATTGCCTGAAGTAAAACCGGAAACTTCTGATCTGGAATTCAATACGATTATAGAAAGTATCAAGGAAACAGCTCAGGAAATCATCCGTGAAAATCCAAACATTCCTTCCGAAGCCGCTTTTGCTATCAGAAACATTGAGAGCAATTCGTTTTTAATCAATTTTGTTTCGTCTAATTTGAATCTGGACGTAAAAGACAAACAGGAATTGTTGGAAATCAACAGCCTGAAAGATCGTGCTTTGGAAACATTGAGACGAATGAATACGGAACTTCAGAAACTGAACCTGAAAAACGATATTCAAACCAAAGTCCGCATTGATTTAGACCAGCAACAAAAAGAATATTTCCTGCATCAGCAAATCAAAACTATTCAGGAAGAACTGGGAGGCGTTTCGCACGAACAGGAATTTGAAGAACTGCGTCAAAAAGCCCAAAAGAAAAAATGGGATGCCAAAACTCAGGAGCATTTTGATAAGGAATTGAGCAAAATGCAACGAATGAATCCGCAGGTAGCTGAGTTTTCCATTCAAAGAAATTATTTAGAATTGTTGTTAGAATTGCCCTGGAATGAATATTCCAAAGATAAATTTGATCTGAAAAACGCTAAAAAAATCTTAGACAAAGATCATTATGGCTTGGAAGACGTGAAGAAAAGGGTATTGGAACATATGGCGGTGTTAAAATTGCGTAACGATATGAAATCTCCGATTTTATGTTTGTACGGACCACCGGGAGTCGGGAAAACATCTATCGGAAAGTCGGTTGCAAAAGCTTTGGGACGCGAATATGTACGTATTTCTTTAGGCGGATTGCGTGACGAAGCCGAAATCCGCGGCCACCGAAAAACGTATATCGGAGCAATGCCCGGACGCATCATTCAGTCGATAAAAAAAGCAAAAACATCCAATCCGGTATTTGTTCTGGACGAAATCGATAAATTGTCGAGCAATCATCAGGGCGATCCTTCCAGTGCGATGCTGGAGGTTTTGGATCCAGAACAAAATAAAGAGTTTTACGACAACTTTTTGGAGCTGGGCTACGATTTGTCCAAAGTACTTTTTATTGCAACATCCAACAGTTTGAGTACCATTCAACCGGCACTTTTAGACCGTATGGAGGTCATTGAAATGAATGGTTACACGATCGAGGAAAAAATCGAAATCGTAAAGCAGCATTTATTGCCCAAACAATTGAGAGAACACGGTTTGGAGCCTAAATCGGTATCTTTAAGTAAAAAGGTAATTGAATTTATCATTGCAAAATATACCCGTGAATCGGGGGTACGAAGATTGGATAAAGAAATCGCCAACGTGGTTCGTTTTGTTGCGAAATCTATAGTGATGGAAGAAGCGTTTAATCCGAAACCTACCGAAGATGAGATCATACAAATTTTGGGTGCGCCAAAATTTGACCATGATAAATATGAAAACAACGAAGTAGCTGGTGTGGTTACCGGATTGGCATGGACAAGAGTAGGAGGTGATATTTTGTTTATAGAATCGATTCTTTCCGAAGGAAAAGGAACACTGACAATGACCGGAAATCTTGGAAATGTGATGAAAGAATCGGCAACTATAGCGTTGGAATACATAAAATCAAACAGTCATCTGTTTAACATTGACTCAAAAATGTTTGAAAAATACAAAATCCACGTACACGTGCCGGAAGGCGCCACACCAAAAGATGGTCCGTCGGCGGGAATTGCGATGCTGACTTCAATGGTTTCGAGTTTTACACAGCGCAAAATCAAGAAAAACATTGCAATGACCGGAGAAATTACTCTCCGCGGAAAAGTATTGCCGGTAGGCGGCATCAAAGAGAAAATTCTGGCAGCCAAACGTGCCAACATCAAAGAAATCATTCTTTGTAAGGAAAATAAACGCGATATAGACCAAATCAAACC
>DATGMY010000066.1:0-7614 GCA_035307005.1 Flavobacterium sp.
TCAAAACATCTTCGGCAAAAACAGCATTCATCACACTGTGCATATTCGCACTGATAATATGCAAAGGGCGTTCTAATAATTCTAAACGCTGTAATTCAGTTTTTATTTTGTTTGCCCAGATTTCGCCGTAAATATGATGCCCCAGGCGTTCGCGTAAAATCGGGCTAAATGTAATAGTTCTTTTGTTGTTTTCCAAAACTTCTTCCAGCGCAATTTTACCCAACCAATAAATTACGCTCAAAAAACGGTCGGGATTCTCTTCTGTGGCAAACTGATCATAAATAGAATTGATTTCTGCAAAAGCCCTTCCTAAAATGATGGAAGTATGTGAAATAGCAATTTCCCGTTCGTTCAATGACAAAAAATCATTTTTAAGAACCGCTTCTTCTAATTTCATCCAATCGCGCGATACGTTATCGTCGTCGTCAATCAGAATGCGGTCTTTTATTTTGTGCGATTCGATAAAAATAAAGGTCAGATGTGTCAAAACATCATAAATATCCGAACGTCCACGAGTAATTTCGATATTCATCTGCTCTTCGTCGATACGGTAACAATTCCGGCGGCGCTTTAGCGGAATAATCGCTTTAAAGTGCGATTGCGAATATCCTTCATCTGATGTTAAGTTGATGTATCTGCATTCTTCAATGCCCATTGGCAACCGTTCAATCACATATAATAAACCATTCAACTCGACCTTTTCATCAGCCACCGAACCATAAATTTCGGGACGCAGTTGCAGTAAAGCCTCCCGCAGCGTTTCGCCCGAAACACCCATCGGTTTGTAAAACCCCCGGTTAAACAAGTGGCGCATCGTGATGTACATACGCTCTATGGCAGCCGAAGATTCTTGCGACCGGGATCTGGTAATGTGTTTTATCATATTTATTTCGTTTTAATTCGATAAAATCAACCCAATCGCCGGATCTACAATTTCTTTTGGTGCATTGGGATTTCTCGGTTGAAACTGATCGTTTGGAAACCATTCGCCGTGCATATACCTATATGATGAAGTTTTCTCGACTTTATTATTCATCACATCGGGTTGATAGCGAAAATCCTCAAATAAGTTCTCACCTTTCACAAAATTTGCCGGTCTGAACTGGTTGTTTTCTGTCATCAGCCATTCCACAGCAACAAAGATTCCGTCTTTGGGCAATTTGACATTGTGCTTTAAGATCTTAATTGCATTCTTTTTATTGCCTCTCTTTACATGAGCAATAATCGGTTCGACAAGTAAATCATCTCCCGGACAACCGTATTCATCCATCCGCATCAATCTGATTTTGATGCTTGCATCAGCCACCGCACTTTTCGTATAAACAATCACTCTGTCCACATACTGTACATCTTTGATTTCCTTCGTATTTTCAAAAAAACGTCCGTACATATACGGTACATTTCCCGGTTGAAAATACATATTTTCGTAATGCGGATCGCCAATAGTGTGGTGCAAATACCGCTCTGGATAGACGATCAGTTCCGGTTGAGGTATTTTATACGCTTCCAAAATAATTTGTTCTGATTTTTCGGCTTCTTCTTTCAGTATTTTATAACCCGAAGCGTTGAAAACCAAGGTGTCTTTTGCCAATGCCGACGGAATTGTGAACATCCCCAACGAATCAGTAGTGGCTCCATCGCTGCCATCCAAAACCCAGATATTGGTAAACGAAACAGGTTGATGTTCTTCATTTAGTACCGTTCCGCTCACTTGTCCGAAAACATTTAAATGGGTTACTAATAAAAAAAACATCAACTTTTTCATAATTTTTTCAAATTTCAGCTATCAGATTTCAACATTCAAAACCTTATAACTTTCTCACTTTATAACCTTTTCATGAATAAAATCGGCAATTTTGCGATCGTTTGTCAGACGCGGCAACTTGTTTTGCCCCCCCATCTTTCCTTCCGATTTCATATATTCATTGAAACCACCCGAAGGAACTTTGGTTATCACTAAGGTACGTAAAATAGCACCAACAATGAGATCGTCATAATAAACATTTTGTTTTCTTAATGCGGCTTCAATTTTAAGAGCGAAATCCTCCAAATCAGCCGGTTCTTTTTCAAACTCAATCAGCCATTCGTGATACGGTAATCCATCAGCGGGATTGATCTGCGGTGCTACGGTAAATTCGTTCACTACAATTTCCGAATCCTGTAATGCTTCTTCCAAAGCCTGCTCTACTTCCTTGCCGATGACGTGTTCGCCAAAGGCTGAAATATAATGTTTGATCCGTCCCGTTACAACAATTCTATACGGTTTCAGCGACGTAAACATTACGGTATCACCAATATTATATGCCCACAATCCGGCATTGGTACTGATGATGATTACATAATTAACGTTTAATACTACTTCGCCTATTGTGTAACGCCGTGGATTTTCGGTATAAAATTCGTCTGCTTTAATAAATTCGTAGAAAACACCACCGTTTAAAAGCAGTAACATTCCTTTTTCTTTTTGAGAATCCTGAAAAGCAAGAAAGCCTTCAGAAGCAGGATAGGTTTCAATACTATCTACTTTTCTGCCAATCATCTGTTCAAATTTTTTACGGTACGGTTCATAATTCACACCACCGTAAATAAACAGATTAAAGTTTTTAAACAGTTCGCCGACTTTCTTTCCAGAAACAGTTGTTAATTTTTCAAAATACATCTGTACCCAGGATGGAATACCCGAAATAACGGTCATATTCTCATTTCTGGTTTCTTCAACTACGGCGTTTACTTTGGTTTCCCAATCTTCCATGCAGTTGGTTTCCCAACTTGGCAATCGGTTTTTTTGTAGATATTTTGGAACATAATGTGCGGCAATTCCCGATAAACGTCCGGTTTTAATACCGTTTTTCTCATCCATTTCGGGGCTTCCCTGTAAAAAAATCATCTTTCCATCCACAAAACCGGCATTGTTGGTTTCGTGTATGTAAAACAAAATGGCGTTGCGTGCGCCTGCCACATGATAAGGCATCGATTCTTTCGTAATGGGAATGTATTTTGCACCGGAAGTTGTACCCGAAGTTTTGGCGAAATAGAGTGGTTTTCCTTTCCACAAAATATCCGGTTTTCCTTCAACTACCTGGTTTATATAAGGTCTTAGATCCTCATAATCCCTTACCGGAACCTGGCGGACAAAATCAGCGTGCGATTTTATGGTTGAAAAGAGATGATCTCTTCCAAACTGCGTAAACCGTGCTTGCTGAATTAATGCATCCATCAGGTTCTTCTGGGTTTCCACAGGTTTTATCATCCACTTTTGCTGCTGCATCACAACGATATGCGCAAATATTTTGGCAAAGAAAGCTTTTAAAGACATAGTGTTATTTAATTACTGCAAAATTCGGATACTATGGATTTAAAAAAAAATTTAACCGCACAAAACTTTGATTATTTCATGCTTAAGGGTTTTGTGCTGTTAAAAAATACACAATAAAAAAATAACATACTACTAAAATGTTATATCTTTGTAGCAAATATTTAATACTCAAAATTATGAACTCATTAGCTGTATTTTTAGGAATGATTAGCCCGTGGAATGTGGTTTTAATTGTTGCTGCTCTTTTATTATTATTCGGGGGCAAAAAAATTCCGGAATTGATGCGCGGATTAGGTTCGGGAATCAAAGAGTTTAAAGACGCTACTAAAGAAGAAGAAAACGAAAAAAAATAATAAAAGATGGGAAGATTTGGACTCCAGGAAGTTTTACTAATACTCCTTTTAGTATTGATATTATTTGGTGGTAAAAAGATTCCGGAATTAATGAAAGGATTGGGTTCGGGAATCAAAGAATTTAAAGACGCTACCAAAGATAAAAAAGAAGGAGATTCTTCTGAGTCACAAAAGGAGAAAAACAATACTGATTCTAAATCCTAATATCTGTTCAAAAAATAAAACGGACACTTTAGAAAAGTGTCCGTTTTTTTAATATCTGAATTGACTTCGTTTAATTCTGAAAAGATCCAATCAATTTGTTACTCTGACGGATATAAATCTTCAAAATCATCTTTTTTATTCGGTTTGTTTGATTTGTCTTTAGCAGCCTTTTTCATTGCTTCACCCACCTGGTTTGAGGCTGTAAACGAGGCTACCATATTATTGAGCATTTCACTCCCTGCCTGTGGCGAATTTGGCAATAAAATCAAATTGGAATTGGTATCCGAACCAATAGACTGAAGCGTATCGTAATGTTGTGTAACAACAATTAAAGCGGAAGCTTCCTGTGAATTGATGCCTACTTTGTTGAGCACATCTACCGATTCTACCAATCCGCGGGCAATTTCCCGACGTTGGTCTGCAATACCTTGCCCTTGCAAACGTTTAGACTCTGCTTCGGCTCTTGCTTTTGCCACAATACGGATTCGTTGTGCTTCGGCTTCATATTCTGCTGCTGTTTTTTCACGATCTGCGGCATTGATACGGTTCATCGCATTTTTTACCTGAATATCCGGATCAATATCTGTAATCAGCGTGTTGATAATATCGTATCCATACGTGATCATTGCATCATTCAACTCTCGTTTTACGGCAATGGCAATATCGTCTTTTCGTTCAAAAACATCGTCAAGAATTAACTTAGGAACCTCAGCACGCACCACGTCAAATACATACGAGGTAATCTGATCGTGGGGATATTCCAATTTATAAAATGCTTCATAAACCCGTTCCTGTACCACTTTGAACTGTACTGACACTTTCATTTTGACAAAAACATTGTCTTTGGTTTTAGTTTCAATAATTACGTCCAATTGCTGAATTTTTAAATTGACACGTCCCGCCACACGGTCAATTATTGGTATTTTTAACTGTAATCCTGATTGGCGAATCGAATGGTATTTACCAAATCGCTCTATAATAACCGCTGTTTGCTGTCTTACCGTAAAAAGTGCCGTAAGCACCAAAATAACCAATACGATAAGGAAATAAAATCCAAGTCCCATATAAAAAAGTTTTGTGGTAAGATACGAAAAAAGAAGTTCTCTTTAAAATTTAAAAACGATGATTTTCATCATTTTTAAATCAGGTCTTCTTTTATTATCTGTGTCTTCTTGTGAAAAAATTTCTAATTCTGTTTATCTAAAATCAATTTTACCGTAGCTCCGTCCAACATGGCTAAATAATCTTCATATTCCGGAAACATCACTTTAATATATGGAATGTATTCGGAAATATCACTTTGAATTTCCAAAGTTGTAGAGGTTTCCACAACAATCTCTCCATTGATATTATATCCCATGATATTCACATTGACCTGGTTTCCGGTTCTGGTAAAAGCATTTTCGTAAATGATCTCTTCACAGGTTCCCTCTTCATAATGGTAAAATTTTGCCGTATTGTCTTCTCCCATCTCTAAATAATCCTTATTACAACCTTCACTGTGCGGATAATCCATCGTGTATAAAGGAACAATTTTTGTAATTTGGATCGTTCTTGGCTGCCATTCTCCCTGTTGGGTTGTCTGATCCGTTTTGTCATCGGAACCACAAGATACTACCGAAAGACCTATTAATGTTATTAAAATAAAGAATAACTTTTTCATCGGGTTTATTTTTTAGTGTTAAAGGATAAAGGTATATAAAAAATTAAAAAGTCAGGTCATAAAAAAAATCCCATTTTGGGAATGGGATTTTAGAAAAATTTAGAAAAAAATTGTTGTTTGTTGATATGAAAAAAATTATCAAAGCAATTAACAAAGGGCATTGTTAATTACACTTCAAAGATACGACAGCTATTTTAACTACCAAACATTTGAAGCAATTAATTTACTGTTTAACTATTTTTTAACATTTCTTGAATTCGAAGAACAGTTTCTTTTCTGCCTAAAAAAGCCATAATCTCAAACAAATCAGGACCTTTCATCTCGCCTACCATCGCTACACGAAGAGGTTGCATCACTTTGCCCATTCCAATATTATTCCCGGTAATCCAGTTTTTTACTTTCTCCTCTACAGCTTTTGGTTCAAAATTTTCGATGCTTTCTATAATAATACTTACTTCCGACAACCATTTATGTGTTGCCTCGGTAAAGTTTTTTGTTGCTTTAACATCATACTTTGCGGGTGCAACAAAGAAATAATCCGCCAAATCATACAATTCGGTCACAAAATTAGCCCGGTCTTTTACCAAAGTGATCACTTTTGCAACTTCTTTTATATCTGTTTCAATTCCCTTTTCACGAAGTTCAGGCAACAATAATTCTGCCAGCTCTTCATCACTTTTACGTATCAGATACTGATGGTTAAACCATTTATTTTTTTCGGGATCAAACTTGGCTCCTGCTTTATTTACCCTTGAAAGATCAAATACTTTTGTCAATTCTTCTAAGGAATACAATTCTTGTTCAGTTCCTTCATTCCAACCTAACAATGCCAGGAAATTAATGACCGCTTCAGGAAAATATCCCTGTTCTCTGTAGCCTGATGAAATCGTTCCGTCTTCTGCTTTCCATTCCAGCGGAAATACCGGAAACCCTAATTTATCTCCATCGCGCTTTGATAATTTACCATTGCCCACGGGTTTTAAAATCAAAGGTAAATGCGCAAATTCCGGAGCTTCCCAGCCAAAAGAACGGTATAATAAATAATGTAACGGTAGTGAAGGCAGCCATTCTTCGCCACGAATCACGTGTGTAGTTTGCTGTAAATGATCGTCCACAATATTTGCCAAATGATAGGTTGGCATCCCGTCGGATTTAAACAATACCTTATCATCCAGCAAAGAAGTATCAAAAGTAACTTCGTCACGGATCAAATCTTTTATTGTTAATTTTTCATCCGACGGCATTTTAAAACGAATCACATACGGGTCGTTGTTATACAAACGTGCTTCCAATTCCTTTTGCGGTATTGTTAACGAGTTAACAAGTGTATCTCTTGTGGAATGATTGTAGATGAATGGTTTTCCGGCAGCTTCAGCTTCTTTTCTTTTCTCATCCAACTCTTCGGCTGTGTCAAAAGCGTAATACGCAAATCCTTTGTGAACAAGGTCTAAAGCAAAATCTTTGTACAAATGTTTTCGCTCGCTTTGTTTATAAGGTCCGAATTTTTCATTTTTCCCGATGGTTTCATCCGGCTCTATGCCTAACCATTTCAAAGCTTCAAAAATATATTGTTCTGCTCCGGCAACAAACCGGGTCTGGTCTGTATCTTCAATTCTGACATAAAACACTCCGTTATGTTTTTTTGCAAAAAGATAGTTGAATAAAGCCGTCCTTACTCCGCCTATATGCAGCGGACCGGTGGGACTTGGTGCAAATCGTACGCGTACTTGTTGAGTCATTGTTTTTCAGTTTTCCTACAAAGATATATAGTTACATTCTCTTATCTAAAAAAGTTATCGGTTTTCTGCTCAATGGATTTAAAATTATTGCCTGCAGGGTTTGCTCGTCTTCAAACTGAACATTGGGCGTTACTCTGAGCTTGGCACGAAAATAATCTTTTACCTGATTGAGAAACAATTCGCTCGTATCTGTCGAATATATTCGAATTAAAATCTCGTCTGTACCGATTTCATTGGTAGAGATTTCTATAAGATGCAGCAAAATTTCCTTAAAATAAGAAACAGCATCGTGCATCGCAGGCGGATAAAGCGTTGTTCCTTTATATTTTATCATCTGTT
>DATGMY010000067.1:0-5382 GCA_035307005.1 Flavobacterium sp.
CGCCATCAGGTGCAGGCTAAAGAAACGGTCTATGGGATTTCTAAACAGTACAATATTCCGATTGAAAAACTTTACGATTTGAATCCCGGACTGAAAGAGGATGGATTAAAAGTAGATCAGTTTTTAAACTTAACAGAATCAATCGTTGCAAGTGATAAGGTTGTAGTAGAAAAAGGAGAAACAATCTATGGTATTGCCGTAAAAAACAACACGACGGTATCAGTGCTTTATGATTTGAATCCCGGACTGAGAGAAAATGGTTTAAAAGTAGGACAGTCCATAAAAATTCCCGGTAAAGTTGAGGCGAAATCAGTACCAACGGAAAATTCACAAAACAACAACAATCAGTTGGAACAAATGCCAAAAACCATAATTGTAAAGCCCAAGGAAACCATATATAATATTACGAAAAGTAATAATATTACACAGGAAGAATTGTTGAAATGGAATCCGGAACTGAGAACCGGTTTAAAGGAGGGCGATACATTAATTGTTGGTTACGAAAAAGCGACTGTTACTGTTCCGTCAAACGAGAGTACTGAAACTTTTATAACAAAAAATTCTGTTTTAAGTCTTTCAAGCGATGGTTCCGCCAGAGAATTGGTGTTTTTATTACCTTTTAATATGGCTACAAACAATTTTTCAAATCCATCCATCTTTAAAAATATAAACAGCAATAAATTCCTGAATATGACTTTGGAGTTTTATTCCGGAGCCCAGTTGGCAATCAATGAATTAAAAAGTAAAAATTATCCATTGAACATCAAATTTGTGGATTCTAAAGAGACTAACCGCACTTTGGATGTCAATACATTAAAAGGAGATTTTGACTTTGCTTCGACGGATGTAATCATTGGGCCATTTTTTCAGAAAAACGTAGATGCGGTTTCAGAAACGTTTAAAAATCAACAGACGATTATTGTTTCTCCGTTGTCCACATCAAAAGGGGAACCTTATCCACGCCAGATTCACACCATGCCCAACAATGAAATTATTAAGAAAGAAATGTTGGGATATTTAGTTTCTAAACAGCAGCACATCATTGCTATAACAGACGGACACAAAACTTCCAAAAGCTATTTCAATGCTAATTTTCCTGATATTAGTGTGCTTTCCATTGGAAAAAATGAAAAGGTAGGTGCGGGAGATTTGAGTAATTTGTTTGCAACTGATAAGATAAATTATGTGGTTTACGATGCAAATTCACTTACTACTTCGATCGAACTAATACGAACTTTAAAGTCATTACAAAAAACATACACTATCCGGCTGGTTGGTTTAGAAAAGAATGAAATACTGGATTCTTCCGATATTTCAATGGAAGATTTGGTGGCTTTGCAATATACGTTTCCATCTGTTACCAATGATTCGGAAACGTATAAAAAGAATAATTTCACTGCAAAATATAAAACCGCTTACGGAAAACCGCCCACTCGTTTTGCAACACGTGGATACGATGTAACTTATGATGTGATTACTCGTATGTTTGAATCGGATGAAAATTCCAATATTTTTGAGTATGGTTCGCAACAAATTGAAAACAAATTTGCCTACATCAATGAGAACGGTGGTGTATATAATAATGCCGTCTATATTCTTTATTACGACAAGGATTTTACCATAAAAGAAGCAAAATAATGAGTACCAGTAAAGTGATTTATAAAGGCGATTTAAGAACAGAATCGACCCATTTGCAATCGGGAACAACTATTTTAACCGATGCACCTACCGATAATCATGGTAGAGGAGAGGCTTTCTCTCCAACAGATATGGTCGCAAATTCTCTGGCGACTTGTATGTTCAGTATTATGGGTATCAAAGCTAAAGCGATGAACATAGATTTGAATGATTCCACGGCAGAAGTAACCAAAATAATGCAGGCTGAACCAAGAAAAATCAGTGAAATTGTGGTGAATTTTGTAATGAACGCAACTGTTGATGATAAATTAAAAATTATATTGGAACGTGCCGCAATGACCTGTCCGGTATTTCTGAGTTTGCATCCCGATATTAAAAAGACCGTTACCTTCAACTGGAACTGATTTTGGAAAACGAACAGCACCAGCAACTTGTAGAATTAGCACATACCAAAATGCCTTTTGGAAAATTTCAGGGGCGTTTTTTGGTTGATATTCCCGAACCCTATTATGTTTGGTACAAAAACAAAGGATTTCCCAAAGGAAAATTGGGACAGCAAATGCAATTGATGTACGAAATAAAACTCAATGGTCTGGAGAATCTGATCAGGAATATTAAAGATAAATATCCAAAAGGATAAAGTCAGGTAATTATTGATACACTAATTGTTCACAGCACTTGCATATTGTGAGTTGTAGAGGTTTTTATAAACGCCGTTTTCCTTGGAAATTAACTCAAAGTGTGTACCGGTTTCCACAATATTTCCCTGATCCATAACTACGATTACATCTGCGTTTACAATGGTTGCCAAACGGTGTGCAATGATAATCGAGGTTCGGTCTTTCGTAATAATTTCAACAGCATTTTGTAATAATTCTTCCGAATAGGTATCAATAGAAGATGTAGCTTCATCCAGAATTAAAATACTTGGATTGTTCATATAAGCACGTAGAAAAGCAATCAATTGCCGTTGTCCGGAAGAGAGCATCACACCGCGCTCTTTGACGTTGTAATCGTATCCGCCCGGCAATTTTTCGATAAAGTCGTTGATGCCTATTTTTTTTGCAGCTGTGATCACTTCTTCTTTGGAAACCTTTTCGTTATCTAATCTGATGTTGTTTAATATGGAATCTGAAAAAAGAAACACATCCTGCAAAACCACAGCAATTTGTTCACGCAGACTACTGAGTGTAAATTCCCGGATATTCATCCCGTCAATAGTAATACTGCCCGACTGAATGTCATAAAACCGGCTCAGCAGATTGATAATAGTTGATTTTCCTGCACCGGATGAACCTACTATCGCCACAGTTTGTCCGGGTTGAATGGAAAGATTGATACCGTGAAGTACTTTTTTACCATTTCCATAACTGAAATCAACATCTTTAAATTCGATTGCACCTTTAAAAACGGGAGCTGCCAGTTTGCCTTCTTCCTGAATCAGATCATCGCGGTCAATGATTTCAAAAACACGGTCGGCGGCAACAATTCCCATTTGCATCACATTGAACTTGTCAGCAATTTGACGCAATGGGTTAAACAACATCGAAATCATCATCGTATAACCAAACAAATCTCCGGTAGTAGTCAGATTATCACCCTGAACAATGCTGAAACCTCCGTATATAATTACACAGCCTAAAGTGACTGAAGAAACAATATCGGCAATAGGGAAGAAGATGGAATTGTACAAAATATTCTTTTGCCAGGCATCGTTATGCTTTTGGTTGATGTGTTTAAATTTTTCGTATTCGATTTGTTCGCGGTTAAACAATTGTACGATTTTCATTCCGGTCAACCGTTCCTGAATAAAGGTATTGAGATTAGCAACTTGTAAACGAACTTCCTGAAAAGCAACTTTCATGTGTTTTTGAAAAATCCGTGTGGCATAAAGCAAAACAGGCATTGCTACGATTACAATAAAGGTAAGTTTCCAGTTCATCCAAAGCATAATGCCCAGAACGACAAGCATTTTGAGAATATCGCCCACAATCATAAATAATCCCTGACTGAATATGCTGGCAATATTTTCAATATCGGACACCGTTCGGGTAATCAACCGCCCTACAGGTTCATTGTCGAAATAACTCAAGCGGAATTTCATAACTTTGTTGAACAATTCAGTACGGATGTCCTTAATGATGTTTTGTCCCAGCCAATTGGCAATATAAGTAAAGAAAAACTGGGAACCTACTTCCAGAATCAAAACTACTGCCATAAGGATAACATAAAAAATCAATCCCGGAATATCCTTGGTATCAATATATACATCCACCACATTTTTGACCATATACGGACGCAACGCAGCGAAAATAGACAATGTAATTACACTCACAATTACCCAAAAGATCTTACTCTTGTAAGGTTGCGCATAGTGCAGTACTTGTTTTAGTGTAGAAGCTTTAGTTTGTTTCATTGATATATGGATAAACTACCCTGGTTAAATACAATCCGTGTGCCGGAACAGAAAAACCGGCTTTTCCCCGGTCTTTACTTTCGATAATTTTACGAACATCTTCGACTGTTATTTTTCCTGATCCCACGTAAATCAGGGTTCCTACAATAGCCCGAACCATATTGCGCAAAAATCGGTTAGCTGAAATATGAAAGATTAAGCGATCGTCTTTTTGTTCCCAATAGGCTTTTGTAATGGTACAATTAAACGTAAAAACGTCGGTATGAGTTTTACTGAAACACTCAAAATCTTCATATTCCAATAAAATTTTTGCAGCCTGATTCATTTTTTCCACATCCAGGGAACGGAAATGATACCAGCTCAGATCTTTCAAAAAACTGTTTTTAAAAGTATGAATATGATATTCGTAAGAACGCAAAACGGCATCAAAACGGGCATGTGCCTGATCTGATACATCAAAAAAACGATATACAGTAATGTCTTCCGGCAAAAAGGAGTTTAGTTTCTGAATCATTTGAGCAGCGTCAAACTCTTTCTCCGTATCAAAATGCGCATACATCAATTTGGCGTGAACACCGGCATCGGTTCTTCCCGCAGCTACGAGTTCAAAGTCTTCGCGAAACAATATATTCATTGCTTTGGTCAACACTTCCTGTACACTGACTGCATTGGGCTGAAGTTGCCAGCCATGATAGTTCGTTCCTTTGTATGCAAACTGAATAAAATATCTCAATCTTCAAAAAAAATTATCTTTACAAAGATAGTTTAATTCCTCCGAATGTACCACTACCGAATTTTTTTATTCAAAGATTATGTAATGGTGAACCACGTCAATTATTGTTATAAATGGGTTGATAGAATGTTTTTGTAACAAATAAAAAAGATGATTATCAATAAATAAGTAGGATGGGGATCTGTTTTTGGGTATAAATTAATAAATGATCTCTTTTATTAATTAATTCGTAATTGTGGTTTAAATTTTATTTACTTTGATAAAATAGTATGCGTGCATACTATTTTTTTGTACCTTTGGGTAAATATAAGCATTATTGGATTTAGATGAAAAACAAAACAATCGATTCTGTAATCAAAAATACCTGGCAGGCAATCGCCCGGATGTACAACGAAGAGGCTTCAAAATACGGTGCTTCTATGGCAATAGGGTTTGCTTTGTTAAACATTGATAAAGACGGTACGCCTTCTACGGCGTTAGCTCCGCGTTTGGGAATGGAACCAACAAGTTTGACACGTACGCTGAAGACAATGGAAGACAAAGGGTTGATACTCAAAAGGAAAAACCCGAAAGACGGACGAGGTGTCAATATTTA
>DATGMY010000068.1:0-6437 GCA_035307005.1 Flavobacterium sp.
TTTTTGATTTTCAATCGTATTCTAAAAATATTCCAAAAAAATCATTACCTTTGCCACGTTTTAAACAACTGACATTATGGTTAAAGATTTATTCGAAAGAATTCATGCCAACAAAGGTCCGTTAGGAAAATGGGCTTCACAGGCAGAAGGGTATTTTGTTTTTCCGAAATTAGAGGGAAAATTAGGACCAAGAATGAACTTTCAGGGAAAAGAAGTATTGAACTGGTCGCTTAATGATTATTTAGGACTGGCAACACATCCTGAAGTTTTAAAAGCCGATGCTGATGCAGCTGCTGAATTTGGAGCAGCTTATCCAATGGGTGCCCGTATGATGTCAGGACACACAGATTGGCACGAAAAATTACAAGACGAATTGGCTGCCTTTGTTCATAAAGAAGCTGCTTACTTATTGAATTTTGGTTATCAGGGAATGGTTTCTACCATTGATGCGTTGGTAACAAAAAATGATGTGATTGTATATGATGTTGATTCTCACGCTTGTATCATTGATGGTGTTCGTTTGCACATGGGTAAGCGTTTTACTTACAAACACAACGATGTAGAATCATTAGAAAAGAATTTGCAGCGTGCTACAAAAATGGCAGAAGAGCAAAACGGAGGAATTTTAGTAATTACCGAGGGTGTTTTCGGAATGCGTGGACAGCAAGGTAAAATAAAGGAAATCATTGCTTTAAAAGAAAAATATAATTTCCGTTTATTGGTGGATGACGCCCACGGTTTTGGTACCTTAGGAAAAACAGGTGCCGGAGCAGGTGAGGAGCAAGGTTGCCAGGACGGAATTGACGTATATTTCTCTACATTTGCAAAATCAATGGCTTCGATCGGAGCGTTTATTGCTGCCGATCAGGATATTATTGATTATCTGAAATACAATCTGCGTTCACAGATGTTTGCCAAATCATTACCGATGATTTTGGTAAAAGGAGCTTTGAAACGTTTGGAATTGTTGCGCAATCATCCGGAATTGAAAGACAATTTGTGGGACAACGTAAACCGTTTACAAAACGGTTTGAGAGACAGAGGATTCAATATCGGCGACACCAATACATGTGTAACGCCTGTATATTTGGAAGGTTCTATTCCTGAAGCAATGGTAATGGTCAATGATTTACGTGAAAATTACGGTATTTTCTTGTCCATTGTGGTTTATCCGGTTATTCCAAAAGGAATTATCTTATTGCGTGTGATTCCTACTGCTTCACATACCTTTGAAGATATTGACCAGACGTTGTCAGCTTTTGAGGCTATCCGTGGGAAGTTATTAGACGGAACATATAAAGCGATTGCAGAAAGCAAACACGTAGATATGGAGGCTTAAAAGTTAGCTTTTGATAAAACAGAAAGAAAAATCGACCGGAAAATTGGTCGATTTTTTTATTGGAATAAATTGATAGTATAATCCATCAGTTCTTTATTTCCGATTGAACCGTGTCCGGGAATAATTAATTTTACATTGGGATAGGTCGATTTTATTCGGGTTACGGTTTCAGACCATGCTTTTACATTAGCATCATCCAAATTACCTTTTGTTGCGTTTAACTCTTTGATCAGACATCCGCCAAACATAATATTTTCCTCTGGGTAATAACCTATAATGTTATCCTGTGTATGCCCTTCTCCAAAGAATTTTGCTTCTACATACTGATTGCCTATATTTAGTGTCATTGAGCTTTCAAAACCAATTTCAGGAACACTTACATTTTTACTTTTTGCTATTTCAATGGTCTTTTCCAAAGCATAGGTTGGAATGTTTTTATTGTTAAAAGCTTCAATTCCTCCGATACAATCTTCATGAAAATGTGTAGAAATAACACCTTTGATTTTAGCTTCCAGATTATTTTCGACAAAATCTATTAACCTTTCAGAAGTATCATTGTTTATAGTTGTATCAAAAATTACAGCTTCATTATTATTTGTTACAATCATACCATTACAGGCTACTTTTCCAAAGCTTTGAGTTTCAAGAAATGAAATGTGCTGATATACATGATCTGAAATTTTAACAATAACCAGATCCTCTGATTGGTAGGTAATTTCCAAATCAGAGGAGGTTTTAGAATTTGAGCAACTTGCAATGAATAAAAGCATTATTAAGAATATGCCTTTTCTAAGAATAGCTAAGTTCATTTTTTATTGATGCAAAATCATTGATATTTCAATATTAACGTTTCTGGGTAATTTTTCTACTTGAACGCATTCACGTGCAGGTGCCGTTTCGCTATTGAAATAACTGGCGTAGATTTCATTGATTAATCCAAAATGTTCCATATTCCGGATAAAAATAGTGGCTTTTACCACATGCTCAAATGTGAGTCCGGCTTCTTCAATGATGTATTTCAGATTTTCCATCACTTGCTTGGTTTCGTCTTCGATGCCGCTTGTAATCAGAGTTTCTGTTTGCTGGTTGAACGGAATTTGTCCGGAAATAAACAAGAAACCACCTGCCAAAACAGAATGATTATAGGGTCCGATCGGAGCCGGTGCTTTTACTGAATTAATGATTCTTTTCATTTTTTATGTGATTAAAAGTTGATTATCTGTTTCTGAAACGCCGTTCGCCCGAATTTCGTTTTTCGTATTTAATATCTTGTAAAATGGATGATTTGATTCCGATGAAAAATGTCCATTGTTTGTAATATCCGTTGGGAATCCACGAAAAATCCATACGCCACGATTTCAAATCGCGTTCAAAACGCAATTGGGTATAAGTAACGCCTTTGTTCTTAAAATCGTAGCCCGTAGAAAAACCTGCAATCCAGCCCGGCGACAATGTGACATTTCCGGAAACCATCAATGAATTGTTACTTATTTCAGAGGTTCTTCGGGCATTATTATATGTTAAGCTCCACGCAAAAGTCAAATCCCACGGGATTTCAGTATTAAAAAATTCGGAAGGTGTATTTTTACGTTCTTCATCATCAAACATTGATTTCTGCCGGTCTGCTAAATCTACCGACTGACCAAACAGATCATCGGCTCTACCGCCGTTTTGAACATTCTGATTGTCGTTGGCACTTACATCATCCGATCCAAATAAAGGATCTGTACTCGACAAGGAATAATTCAGTGTAACATTGGCACTGGTCAGCCGAAGCAAACTTCCGCCGTTGTTGATATTGAATTTATCGATGCGGTTTCCGGCATTGTCTATTGCCATCGGATCAAGTGTAGTTCCGAAATTCAAACGCAATTTGTCTTTGAACAAATTGGTATTGGCATTCATTCTCAAGGGTTGTAATTTCAACGAATCGGCTGAAAAGTTATAAGAAGTACTAAAGTTAAGTGAGTTTAACAACATTACCTTTTTAGGTTCGCCGGTTTGCGATTGGTCATCGCGCACTTTAGCTTCAAAATTATTTCCAAGAGAGAAGTTTGCTATATTAGACATCATTTGATTGGGTACACCAAAAAGTGTTCCCTGAAAACGAGTATATTCTTGCATTGTTGTACCTAAAGCATCAATGGCGTAGGTGTCGTAATACTGATCAAAACTTGGTGTATAAGTATAGGAAACTGCCGGACGCATTACGTGGCGGATTGCCTGAATTTTAGCGTTTTTATTAAAATTGAACGTCCCGTAAATAGTCGTTCCGAGATTGGCTGCAAAGTTGTATTGCCGGAAACTGTCAAAACCATTGATTCGAGCATCTTCCACGCGGTTGGTTTCACGACTGAAAGCTCTTTCAAACGTATTGAAAACCCAGGTTTCTGTATAATTTCCGGAAAGTGAAACGGAAAAGTATTTAAACAGTTTAAAATTGGTTGTAATAGGAATGCTGTGTTGAATTCCGGCATTCATTTCATCAAACATTTCCTTTTTAAAAAACAACGAATCGGTGGTTTGAAACTGATTCCGCCCGCTGAAACTATATTGCAGGTTGATGTTTTGTATGATACCTCTTTTGGAACCGGTTTTCGGCGCAAACGGGTAAATACGATCCATACTTGCCTGAACGTTGGGCAGCGACATATTGATTTGTTGCGTATTGGTATTTTGTGAATGATTTGCCGAAACGGTCAGATTGACTTGTGGTGTCGATTGAAAGGTTTTGGAATAACTTACCGAAGACGATAAGGTATTGTTCATATTGGCTCCAATGTTTTGTGTGTTGATCGAATTTCGGAAATAGTTACTGCTTCCTAAATTGACCGATGCCGAAAAACGGGAATTGGGATTGGCTTTGGCATCTTGTGAGTGACTCCATTGAATATTGTAGATTCTCATTTTTGCTTCATCGGGAGTTCCTAATAAACCTTCTCTCAGGTTTTCAAAACGCACATTAAAATTTCCGCTGTATTTATAACGGGTTCGGTATTGCGATTGTGTATTGAGTGCAAAACTTCCGTTGCTGTACCAGTCCCCAAGTAAGGTAAGGTCGATGCGGTCGCTGAGTGCCAGATAATATCCACCGTTTTGCAAAGAGTAACCTCTAAGATTGGTTTCTCCAAAGCTCGGAATAATGAATCCGGAAACGGCTTTTTGAGACATCGGAAAAAAAGCGAAAGGAAGCCCGATAGGCGTAGGAACATCTTCAATGACTAAATTAGTCACGCCGGTAACTACTTTTTTATTGGGCACGAATTTGACCTTGTTGGTTTTAAAATAATATTCGGGATGATCTACATCTTCAGCTGTTGTAAAGATCACGTCTCTCATAAAATAAACGGAATCGTTGACCTTCTTGGTTTTTTCAGCTTTAATATTAAAATCGTTATAAGTGGTACGTGTGTTCCAGACAATCGCTTTTTTTGTTTTACTGTTGAACCGGATAGAATCGGGTTCTATTACTTGACCTCCTTGTTTAAAAACCGGGCGTTGTACCAGATTTCCCAGAGAGTCTTTTATTCTCCCGGCATAAACTTCTTCTTTATCGTAATCATAAATGATGATTCCGGCAGTGAGTTCATAATCCTGATACTTAAATTCTGCTTCATTGTATAAAGTCAGTCGTTTGTTTTTTTGATCGAATTTCTCATAATCTTTTGCGTTTCTGTACATCAGGTCTTCCAGCCTTTGACCTCTTGGTGGTGTGACGCTGTCTTTTTGTATAGTGTCCTGCAAAACTTCGTTTTTCGGCATTTGAGCAACAGTATCGAATCGTGCTTCAATGTTTAATCTTTTATTTATATGAGGAAAATCTTGCGCTATTACTGTTGAAAATCCCATAGGAATCAATAACAGAGTAAAAACGATATATATTACTTTTGTATGCAATTTTCTTAAACAGATATGAGGTTGTTTTTAAGACTTCAAACTTACTAATATTTTTTTAATTTTGGGCTTTTAAATAGGAATCGAATATATAATAAAAGCTATGTTTATAAGTAAGATCAAAGTTGTTTTTGGAGTCTTTGTAATGTTTTTTGTATCAGGTGTTTGCGCACAGAATTTTAAAGTGGTTTTAGATCCCGGACACGGAGGAAAAGATCCGGGAGCGGTTCGTGGGAATTATCTCGAAAAGGAAATTACTTTAGATGTAGCTTTACAAGTAGGCAAACTGTTGCAAAAGGACAAAGATATCCAAGTTGTTTTTACCCGAAAATCGGATGTTTTTGTTGAAGTGAGAGAACGAACAGAAATAGCGAATCGTGAAAAAGCGGATATCTTCGTGTCTGTTCATGTCAATGCCGCAAAAAACAGCACAGCACACGGTGCGGAAACTTTTATTATGGGGATTAGTGAAAACGCATCGAATTTGGAATTGGCAAAACGGGAAAATGCAGTTATTACTTTGGAAAAAAATTATGAAGAACACTACGCAGGGTTCGATCCCCATCGTCCGGAATCATTAATTGGGTTAACGCTTTTGCAGGAACAGTTTGTAAAACAGAGTATTGATCTAGCTTCAAAAATACAAAGTCGTTTTGACAAGGATGCGGGAAGAAATAATCGGGGAGTAAAGCAAGGTCCGTTTTGGGTTTTGCACAGTGCTGTTATGCCGAGCATCTTGATTGAATTAGGATTTATTTCCAACAAAGAAGAAGGGGCATATCTCCATTCGCAAACAGGAAGAAATGAACTGGCACAAGCCATTGCTAATGCTATTATCGAATATAAAAAGAACAATTCTCTTGATAAGTAATCCAGTTGTTGCATCTGATTTCGTGACTTCAGACTTTAGTGTCTGGAATACCCTGTTATCAAAATCGTACTAAAAACGAATATATTACTTTTGTATGCAACTTTTATATGCTATTTTTGTAGCTTGTGTAGGTTTGTTTTTTAAGACTTCAGACTTAACTAATATTTTTTTAATTTTAGACTTTTAAATAAGAACCGAAAATATAAAATATGCTATGTTTATAAGTAAGATTAAAGCTGCTTTGGGGATCTTTTTAATGTGTGTTGGGTCAGGTGTTTATGCACAGAATTTTAAAGTAGTTTTAGATCCCGGGCACGGTGGTCATGATTTTGG
>DATGMY010000069.1:0-10167 GCA_035307005.1 Flavobacterium sp.
TAAACGAAGTGGTGGATTTATTCCGGGAATTAAACCGGGAACCCAAACAGCAGAATATTTGGATAGAATTATGTCTCAAATTACGCTTCCGGGTTCAATTTTTCTTGCATTGCTAGCTGTATTTCCCGCATTTGTGGTAAAATTGATGGGAATTCAGCAAGGTTGGGCATTGTTCTACGGAGGAACTTCATTACTCATTATGGTAGGAGTTGCGATTGACACGATGCAGCAGGTTAATTCGTATTTGTTAAATCGTCATTACGACGGACTTATGAAAAGCGGAAAAAACCGTAAAGCTGTAGCTTAACAATTAAAAAATAACTAATAAAATGGCTAAACAAAACGCAATAGAGCAAGATGGAACGATAGTAGAAGCACTATCAAATGCAATGTTTCGGGTAGAATTGGAGAATGGTCATATTGTTACTGCTCACATATCCGGAAAGATGCGTATGCATTATATTAAATTGTTACCGGGCGATAAGGTAAAACTTGAAATGAGCCCTTACGATTTAACAAAAGCAAGAATTACATACAGATATTAATAAATCGATCCATCATAAAAGGATAAAAAACAATGCGATTTTTGAAGTCGCAAGCAAACAAAAACAAAAAGAGATGAAAGTAAGAGCATCCGTAAAGAAAAGAAGTGCCGACTGCAAAATTGTTCGCAGAAAAGGCAGACTATATGTTATAAACAAAAAGAATCCAAAATTTAAACAAAGACAAGGATAATTATGGCAAGAATCGCAGGGGTAGATATACCTAAAAATAAAAGAGGAATTATTGCTTTAACATACATTTTTGGTGTGGGTTCAAGCAGAGCAAAAGAGGTTTTAGCAAAAGCTAATGTAAACGAAGACAAAAAAGTTTCTGAATGGAACGATGACGAGATCGGTGCTATTCGTGAGGCTGTTTCTCACTTCAAAATCGAAGGAGAATTGCGTTCGGAAATTTCATTAAACATCAAGCGTTTAATGGACATCGGATGTCAGAGAGGTATTCGTCACAGAGCTGGTCTTCCGTTACGAGGACAAAGAACTAAAAATAACTCTAGAACAAGAAAAGGTAAAAGAAAAACTGTTGCTAACAAGAAAAAAGCAACTAAATAATAAGTAGTATGGCTAAAGCAAGTACAAAAAAACGTAAAGTTATAGTTGAAGCTACTGGTGAAGCACACATCAATGCAACATTTAATAACATCATCATCTCGTTGACAAACAAAAAAGGTGAAGTTATTTCTTGGTCATCAGCTGGTAAAATGGGATTCCGTGGCTCTAAAAAGAACACTCCTTATGCAGCACAAATGGCAGCAGAAGATTGTACTAAAGTAGCGTTGGATGCTGGACTTAAAAAAGTAAAAGTTTACGTTAAAGGACCAGGAAACGGTAGAGAATCTGCTATCCGTTCTATCCACAACAGTGGTGTTGAAGTAACTGAGATTATCGATATTACTCCAATTCCTCACAACGGATGTCGTCCTCCAAAGAGAAGAAGAGTTTAAATTATTCAATATTGTAGTATAACCAAGGTAGGAAGAGATTATCGGAGGATGAGACCTGAATTCATAATCCCTACCTTATTTAATTATTTTTAATGGCAAGATATACTGGTCCACAAACAAAAATTGCCCGTAAATTCGGTGAAGCAATTTTCGGAGATGATAGAGCTTTTGAAAAGAGAAACTATCCTCCTGGTCAACATGGTTTAGCAAAAAGAAGAGGTAAAAAATCTGAATACGCAATCCAGTTGATGGAAAAACAAAAAGCTAAGTACACTTATGGTATCTTAGAAAAACAATTCCGTAACATGTTTAAAAAAGCATCTGCTGCCCGTGGGGTTACAGGTGAAATTCTAATTCAGTTGTGCGAATCAAGATTAGACAACGTAGTGTACAGAATGGGTATTGCTCCTTCACGTCGTGCAGCACGTCAGATCGTTTCTCACAGACACATTACTGTAAACGGAGAATTAGTTAATATTCCTTCTTATCAATTAAAAGCGGGTGATAAAGTTTCTGTTCGTGAAAAATCAAAATCTTTAGAAGCAATCGAACGTTCATTATCTAATTCTAGTGCTGTTTATGAATGGATTACCTGGAACAATGAAACTAAGGAAGGTACATTTGTAAGTGTTCCTGCAAGACTTCAGGTACCGGAAAACATCAAAGAGCAGTTAATCGTAGAGTTGTACAACAAATAATAAATGACATTCAGTCGAAATCAATATGGCAATATTTAATTTTCAAAAGCCCGATAAAATTATCATGATCGATTCAACCGATTTTAAAGGAACATTCGAATTTCGTCCTTTAGAGCCTGGTTATGGACTGACCATCGGTAATGCTTTAAGAAGAGTACTTCTTTCGTCACTTGAAGGATATGCGATTACTTCAGTTCGCATCGAAGGCGTTGAACATGAGTTTTCTACTATTGCCGGTGTTGTTGAAGATGTAACAGAATTTATCCTTAACTTAAAACAAGTGCGTTTCAAACGTCAGATTGAAGATATCGATAATGAATCTGTTAGTATTTCATTTACTGGTAAGGAACAATTAACAGCAGGCGATTTCCAGAAATTTATTTCCGGATTCCAGGTTTTAAACCCTGAACTGGTAATTCTGAATATGGAACCATCTGTCACAATCAATATGGAATTGACTATTGAAAAGGGTAGAGGATATGTGCCGGCTGAAGAAAACAGACGAGCAAACGCTCCGATTGGAACCATTTATACAGATTCCATTTATACGCCTGTAAAAAATGTTAAATACGCTGTTGAAAACTATCGTGTCGAACAAAAAACCGACTATGAGAAATTGATTTTCGATATCGTAACAGACGGTTCTATTCATCCAAAAGACGCATTAACCGAGGCAGCCAAAACACTGATTCATCATTTCATGTTATTCTCTGATGAGAGAATCACTTTAGAGGCAGATGAAATCGCTCAAACTGAATCTTATGATGAAGAATCTCTGCACATGAGACAGCTTCTAAAAACAAAATTAACGGATTTAGATCTTTCAGTAAGAGCATTAAATTGTTTAAAAGCGGCTGAAGTAGAGACATTAGGCGATTTGGTTACTTATAACAAAAACGATTTGATGAAGTTTAGAAATTTCGGAAAAAAATCTTTAACGGAACTTGAAGAGTTAGTTTCCAATAAAGGTCTGAATTTCGGAATGGATCTATCAAAGTATAAATTAGAGAAAGAATAAATTGCTTCATATTTTGCTCTCCAAAGTGGATTGAAGCAAGATGGAGCTAAAATAATCACGTCATGAGACACGGAAAAAAAATAAATCACTTAGGCAGACAAGCTGGTCACAGAAAATCGATGCTGGCAAATATGGCTTGTTCTTTAATTGAGCACAAGCGTATCAATACCACAGTTGCCAAAGCCAAAGCTTTGAAGCAGTTCGTTGAGCCACTTGTAACGAAATCCAAAACGGATGACACACATAACCGTCGTGTTGTTTTTTCTTATTTGAGAAGCAAATACGCCGTAACAGAGTTGTTCAGAGAAGTAGCTCCTAAAGTAGGCGACCGTCCGGGAGGATATACTCGTATTATCAAATTAGGAAATCGTTTAGGAGATAATGCTGAAATGGCAATGATCGAATTAGTAGATTTCAACGAGTTGTACAACGGTGGTAAGAAAGAAGTGAAGAAAGCTTCTACAAGAAGAGGTAGAAAAAAAGCTACTGCAAAAACGGAGGAAGCTCCAGTTGCTGAAGTTGAAGAAACTGTAGCAGATGTTGAAACTCCAACAGAAACTAAAGAAAACAATGAATAATTGTATTTCTGATATATCATAATAAAAAAGGACAGACCGTTTTTGGGTTTGTCCTTTTTTTATAAATACAAAACAAATTAAATTTACTATTTTTGCACCACAATTTTACTACGATGAAATACACAGCAAAAGACAAAGCAATCATCTTATTAAGCGACGGTACTGTTTTTCACGGAAAATCCGTTGGAATTAAAGGGACAACGACCGGAGAAATTTGTTTCAACACAGGGGTTACCGGTTATCAGGAGATCTTTACCGATCCTTCTTACTTCGGTCAGATTATGCTTTCAACGACAGCTCATATAGGGAACTATGGCATACATTCGGATGAAGTAGATTCTAACGATATTCAAATTGCAGGTTTGGTTTGCAAAAACTTTAGTTATACCTACTCGCGTCCCGCAGCTTCAGGCTCTTTGCTGGACTATTTTACCGCAAAAGGACTTATCGCTGTATCGGATGTTGATACACGTGCATTAGTAGGTTATATTCGGGACAATGGAGCGATGAATGCGGTAATTTCTACCGATGGTAAATCGATAGAAGAATTAAGAGAAATCCTTGCAGCAGTTCCGGATATGAAAGGTTTGGAATTGGCATCGAAAGTTTCTGCCAGAGAACCTTATTTTTTCGGAAATGAAAGTGCAACTTATAAAGTAGCAGCGATGGATTTTGGTGTTAAGACAAATATTTTACGTTGCTTGGCAGCGCGTGATTGTTATGTGAAAGTATTTCCTTACAATGCGACAAAAGAACAATTAGACGCTTTTAACCCTGATGGATATTTCTTGTCAAACGGCCCCGGTGATCCTCAACCATTGACCGGAGTTATCGAAGAAGTAAAAAAGCTTATTAGTGGCGACAAACCCATTTTCGGAATCTGTTTAGGACATCAATTGATTGCACTTTCTCAGGGCATCAATACTTACAAAATGTTTAACGGACACCGCGGAATCAATCATCCGGTAATGAATGTATTGACCGGTAAGGGAGAAATTACTTCTCAAAATCACGGTTTTGCCGTTGTCAGAGAAGAAGTAGAAAAGCATCCTGATGTTGAAATTACGCATTATCATTTGAACGATAACACCGTAGCCGGAATCCGTTTAAAAGATAAACAGGTATTTTCAGTACAATATCATCCGGAATCAAGCCCGGGACCGAACGATTCGAAATATTTGTTTGATCAGTTTGTGTCGTATATGAAAGAATATAAAGAAGCATAATAGCTTTTTTGATTTTTATACTTTAACCCTTTTGGTATCTCAGATACTAAAAGGGTTTTTATTTCTCCTGAACATATATGATTGAAAAAGAAATCTTTTTTTTATCAATTCAGCTTAGTTAATCGTCTGTTTTGTATAAAACATATACTTTAAATCGTATTTTTACGAATTATTAAGTAACTGTTTTTAAACAGAAATTATGAAAACAAAAATAGTATATCTTTTGCTTCTTGTAGTTAATATCCAGGTTGCGGCACAAGATCGTAAAGCACAATTCAGGTTGTTTGACGAAGGAAAACATCAATTGTTAGTATCATTTGAAGTTCCTGCACAAACAGAAAATATTTACGAATACTATTACCACTCCAATGATCGTTTCAGGAATTTTATTGATGAAAATAAATTAAACTTGAAAGAACCGTTTCAATGGGATGAGGAACATTTTAATCAACTTCGGAATGATGCTTTAAAATATTCGGAAACAGATCACTACGTAATGATTTTAAAGGGTATTTATGAAATTAAAAACGATTTACCCAATGATGTTTTATTAGCATTGGCTCAAAAAATGGAAGAATATCCTTTTGTAAGATACGCCGAACTAAATTCCTTAACGCCGGTTCCACCTCCTTATATAGATATTCCACCTGCAACCCCCGATTATTTTGCCCAACAAACATATATACAAGCCAATCCGGGAGTAAATATGCAATATGCGTGGAATCAAGGTGTTACTGGCAATGGTATTCGTGTTCGTGATGTCGAATATGGCATGTCAGTTACTCACGAAGAGCTGACTGCATCCAAATTTTCAAATCAATTAACTATAAATTCAGCTGTGGATCCTTCTTGGGTTGATCATGGAACTGCCACAGCAGGTGTGGTAGCCGCAGATAATGGTGGTTATGGCGTAACAGGAATGCAGCACGGGATTTCAGAGTTTAAAGTTTTTCCGGAATATACCAATAGTGGTTACAACAGATTATTTGCCGTAAGTTCAGCGATCAATCAATCTGTTGCCGGTGATGTGATTCTTTATGAAATGCAGACAGGAGGTGTGAATGCTACACAAACAGTCCCAAATTATGTTCCGGCAGAATATGTAAACAGCATTTGGGACGCTACTAAGGCTGCAACAACAGCCGGAATCCATATTGTGGCTGCAGCCGGTAACGGAGATCAGAATTTAGACCATTCAAGTTATACTTCTTATATAAACAGAGGCGATTCCGGTGCATTGATCATTGGTGCAGGTTCTAATACAACGGTTCACAGCAGATTGAATTTCAGTACTTACGGACAACGGGTCGATTTGCAAGGATGGGGAATGGGTGTGCTTACAAGTGGGTATGGTAATTTTGCAAAGATCGGAAACGATCCGAACCAATCTTATGTGATGTTTAGCGGTACAAGTTCGGCAACGCCGATAGTTGCAAGTTGTGTTATAGCATTGTTGTCCCGGGCAAAGGCATCCAATTACAGCTTGTCTCCTGCCGAAGTTAAAATGATTTTAACGACAACAGGTATTGCTCAGGGAGGTGATACTTCCAAACCCATTGGATCTCTGCCCAATATGATGGCGGCACTGAATTATTTAGACAATTATTTATTGAAGAATAACAAAGTGGATGCCATCCCGATGAATGTATTTCCAAACCCTGTAAACAATGAACTTTTTGCTACTTTTCCTGATGAATTTGAAAACAATACCATCACCATTTACGATATGGTAGGGAGAGAAGTTTACCAGATGAAGAATTACAAAAGCAATACAGCCATCAACGTTTCGACTTTTAAAAACGGAATGTATGTCTTGAAAATGAAATCAAATAATGCTGAACAATCTAAAAAAATCGTTGTGAAATAGGAGAAACTTCCTGATAACCTGAGTTCGATTATTTTTGTCCATTGGAATGGGCTTTAGCCTAACCATTTTTTTAGGCTAAAGCCTTTTTTATGCTTTATTTCTTTTATCGGACTAATGCCTGATGCTATTAATCTCAGGCTGATAGTCATTCTCACCTGTATTCAAATAGTTTTTATGAAAACGTTGTCTTTCTTTATAGGAATCCTTTTGATCATCAGTGCCTGTTCCAACCCTAAAAAGGATATGGATCAGGATTTTATGTTGAAATACAATTCAAAACAATTGGAAAAAGCGGGACAAGTGTTGTATTCAAAATTTTGTTTGGAATGCCATTCATCTAAAGGTGCTAGGGATAATTTTTTAATGGAAAATATTCAAAAGGATCATTACGATTGGGATTTTTTAATCGCTTACATCAATCATCAGGATCGTTTGCTTCAACAGGAAAATAAACGGGCAATGAAGCTGAAAGAAGAGTATAGCAACATTGATTACCTGCATCAGTTTCATCTCACAGAACAGGAAATAAAGTCAATTGTTTATTATTTGAAACAGCAATAAACTTCAAATGTCAAAAGAATTACAATTTTTAGAGGAGGTTTTAGGCAAACCAATAATGAATATGGAGCAAGATCAGGAATGTGCGGCTTATTGTGGATACAATTTTTGGTTTGATTCTTATCAAATAAAATATAGAAAAGCTAAAGTCACCCCTAAAAAGACGGGCTGTTTCGTGGCTTTATGGAGACGTAATACAAAAGGAAAAACAGTTCCTTTTCAGGCATCTGATAATTTTGATTTTTATTTAATTGAAGTAGAAGAAAACGAAAACAAGGGTATTTTTGTTTTTCCTAAAGAGTACTTGATTAAGCATAAGATTATTTCAGCCGATACAGAAGGGAAACGCGGATTTCGATTATACCCATCGTGGAATATTGTTGAAAATAAGCAAGCCTTAAAAACACAACTTTGGCAATTAACTTATTTTATAAATCTAAATAATACACAAAATAATATCCAAAATCAGATTGCGAATATATTTGATTTACATCCTTAAATGTTCGTACTTTTAGCAAAAAATAACGAACGATGTATCAAGATATAATTAACCAGCAAAACCAGATTTTAAAGAAACTCCATTCACGAAAAATACTATTGAGTTTCAGCCGGATTATTTTGCTTGTGGTTGCTGTTTACCTGTTTTATTTAATGATGTATCAACGCAACGAATCGCTGGGTTGGTGGGCATTTGCGGCATTGATTCTTTTTATTGTTGCGGTAAACAGGTATTTAAAATTACAAACAAGAGTTCACTATCATAAAACCTTACAAAAAATAAATGAAGACGAAATCTCTTTTTTAGAAGGAACAAAGAACTTTGAAAACGGAGCGGAATTTGCCGATCCGCAACACCCTTTTTCGTATGATCTGGATTTGTTTGGGAAGAACTCTGTTTTTCAGTTCATTAATCGTACGGGGACTTCGTTGGGAAAAAAGCGATTGGCAGAAGATTTGCAAACGATTCCTGAAAAAGGAGTTATTACAAATCGGCAGGAAGCCATCAGAGAATTGACCGGAATGGTGGATTTTCGGCAGCACTTTCAGACTTTGGCGCATTTGGCAGATACTACCGAAGAGGAAGATGCGGCTATAAAAAGCTGGACTTCGTCTGTGACGGGAAAACCGGGTAAAATCTTTCATTTATTAGCAATTCTTGTTCCGGTATTGTTTTTTGGTTCGTTGATTGCCATGTTTTTTGATATGCATCCGCTGGCTTCAAAACTAACAATGTTTTTCTTTACGCTGAATTTATTGCTTGCAGGACTGATGATGCAATACATTTTAAAGGAAATCGGGAAAGGTGATAAAATAGCCAATAGTTTGCAGCAATACGCCAAAATGATTCAGGTATTTGAAGCAACCGTTTTTCAATCAAAAGGATTAATAGAAATACAAAATCGATTAAAAACCAACAACGAAAGCGCAACCAAAATTGTAGATCAATTGGCAAACTTGTTTGAAAAATTAAATACCGTAGCCAACCTGTTTATTTTTATTGCGTTTAATGGAACTTTTCAATATCATTTTTGGGTACACAAAAAACTGATGCACTGGAAAGAGAAAAATCAGCAGTATTTGTGGAGTTGGATCCAGATCATTGGAGAAGTAGAAAGCCTGAACAGTTTTGCTAATTTTGCCTACAATAATCCAGATTATCAATATCCTGATGTTTCTGAAAACACCTTGAAATTTACTGATTTAGGACATCCGTTGATCGACAAAAGCAAGCGTGTCAGAAACAACATCGATTTTTCCAATCATTCGTTTTTTATTCTTACAGGAAGTAATATGAGTGGCAAAAGTACCTTTTTAAGGACAGTAGGGATCAATTTGGTATTGAGTTATGCAGGGGCACCGATCGATGCCAGACAATCCGTTGTTTGTCCGTTGCCTTTGTGGGTTTCTATGCGGTTAACAGATTCTTTGTCCGACAGTGAATCGTACTTTTTTGCTGAAGTAAAGCGCTTGAAACAAATTGTCACCGAAGCCGGAAAACAACCTGTTTTTGTTTTATTGGACGAAATTTTAAAAGGAACCAATTCAGACGATAAGAAAACGGGAACGGTAGGTGTCATTGAAAAATTGCATCGGTTCCATGTCAAGGGGATGATTGCTACACACGATTTGGAAGTCTGTAATACCAGTATGAAATATCCGGAGTCTATGGCAAACAAACGTTTTGAGGTAGAGATTGTCAACGATGAATTGTATTTTGATTACCAGTTAAAAGACGGTGTCTGCCAGAATAAAAACGCAACTTTTATTATGAAAAAGATGGAGATTATTTAGTAAAAGACAGTTGGCAGGCAAAATTAAAAAACCGTTAGAATTTTAAAATTCAACTGCTTACTGCTGTTATAATTACTAAATTTGTGAGGAATCCAAGACCAAATTTTATGCAGATTTTAGTAATTGAAGACGACAAGCGTATCAGCGATTTCCTGATTAAAGGGTTGGAGGAAAATAATTATTTGGTTACGTTGTGTAAAAATGCCGAAGACGTTTTGGAACATTACCTATCCATAGAATGGGATTTGATTATTTGCGACATTATGCTGCCGGGAATGGATGGTATTCAATTGGTTCAAACTCTCCGTTTTAAAAAAATATACGCCCCGGTATTGATGTTGAGCGCACTCAATGCTGTTCAGGACAAGGTTTCGGCATTAGACTGCGGAGCTGATGATTATATTACCAAACCTTTTCACTTTGATG
>DATGMY010000070.1:0-5843 GCA_035307005.1 Flavobacterium sp.
GCTTTCTGCAGCAGTCATAGACAAGGTACTCAGGGGTATTGTATCCATATTTAATTTAAAAAACCCGGGTTAAATCTTTTTATTGAGTTTTTATTAGTTAATACAAAAATATAAAAAAAACATATTAGAAATTCAGTACACGGCAAAAAATATAAATACTTAAAATTTAACAAAATACGTTTTACAGGTCATTTTAAAAAAGGGAACTTATTTATAAAACACCTCTCCGGTGTATAAACGGTCAATATTTAAAGTGTCGGGTTTGTGATAAAGATAAATATGTCCCACAGAAGCGATGGTTCCCTGAATGTTGTTTTTAGGATAAAGATGTATGTTTTGGTTGCTTCGATGATAAACGTTGATTTTTTTTGCAATCAGGTTTCGGGCGTCGAGCGCAGAATTTGCTCCGTAAAATCCAATATTAAAAAAGTCCGTAGTTCCTTTTAATTCAAAAAAAGCAATTTGATTGTCTTCAACAGCAAGTTTTTGATTGTTGATTTTTAAATCAAAATGCGTTGAAGCACTTTCCTGATTCGGAATACTCGAAATCAAAAATAATTCGGGATAACGAAGTGTATCATTTGAAAACACGCGAAATTGTGTCCGGGAACGAATTTCTTTTAGTGTAGGCGAATGTATTTTTAGTACTGCAGTTTCATAACTTTTCAGCATTTGACACGAAATATCATTTTTTATGGTCAACACAGAATCTATAACTGAAAAACTCAGGGCGTCGATTCTGTTTTCAAAAGAATGGATTTCTAATTTATATTCTTCTGAAGGAATGATTTCTGCCGAAACATTCATCGGAATATCCACAATATGAAATGCCGCAACCGAATTTTCTTGTTGAACAGCTGCACCTTTTTCAGAGAAACAAGCATCTTCGCCGGAGCATCCAGCAAGAACCAACAATAATAAAACGATACTTTTTTTCATAATCTATAATTTATATCCCACACCAATTTCAAACGCTTCGGCTTTAGCAAAATGGGTTTTTAACGACATGATACCAAAAATTTCCGGTGTAATGTAATATCGCAATCCCAAACGCTGATACAGAGAGCCGTTTTCTTTATATTCATCGTGGAGGTAATAACCGATATTTCCTTCGGCAGTCAACCGGTTTAAATACCATTCATACCCTACAAAAGCTCCGATGCGTTTCCAATCCGTATCTTTGTCAATACTGGCTTCGGGAAAAGAAGTTGCCAAAAACGGAATCAGCTCTTTTAAAGAATTGGACAAAAATACCTCAACACCCAATTGTACTGCACCGTAATTGTTTAAAGGTTTTTCGGCGATTGCTGCAATATGATAAAAAGGTTTTTGTCCCATTCCCACAATATGACTTTCATTAACACCTGTTCTAAACAAGAGGTTATAACGCATTTTTTGAGGATGATTGCTGAAAAACGATGGTCTGGTTATGACATCTTCTTCTGAAAAATGATAGGTCAATCCCAATCCCAATGCCACGGTATTGGTACTTGTATTAGGTGATTTTATGGTGGCATTGGAATGATGGATGAATAATAATCCGGCGTTTAATCCCAGATTTTTCCAAATGCGTGGCTGATCGTAACCTATCATAAAATAGGTCGAAGGCATCCATTTTGAACCATAAGCTATGTTTCTAAAGTTGGTTTCCTTGTCATACGGATTGGTCGCATAAGCTGCTCCCTGTGCAATCCGAAGCTGTAACCGCCGGTTGAGAAAATAGAAATTGTAATGCGCATACAAACCATAAATATCCCCCAAAATCTCGTTGTGACTGTTTTGTGTATGCAGCGAAAAACCAAGGTCGGGAAAGCGATACGTATGTTGCCACTCTTTATCTCCTCTTGTCCGATGATTGACAGATAAAAGCATCCCCGTGGGTTTGCCGGTAATCAAATGGTAAATGTTTTTGCTGTGCGGTAAAATAGCCCCTTGATGATAATGTGCCGAAACACTCCAGTTATTCTGAGAGAATCCCTGAAAGGCACAAAAAAGCAATAGGAAAACGGCTGATTTTTTCAACACAAACATTCTAAATATTAACCACATAGATACATAGATTTTATCAAGAATTTAAAACGATTAAGTTAGATTTATAGTTTTTATCTTCGCTAGAAATACATAGCAAAACTATGTTTTGTTTCGTAAAAACGAACTATGCAACCTTAAAAATATAGAGAAAGAAAGAAACATAAAATCTATGTGGTTAAAAATTATTCTTGCAATGTATAGCTTTTATCTAAAACAATCCGTTGATTTCCGCGTCAATCCGGTTGATAATTCCGCCTAAATCTTCGGGATTATCCACAAAATTGATAGGATCTACATCGATGATCAACAATTTTCCTTTGTTGTATTCTTTGATCCATTCTTCATAACGTTTGTTGAGTTTGTTGAGATAATCAATAGAAATCGAATTTTCGTATTCGCGTCCGCGTTTGTGAATCTGCCCAACCAGATTAGGAATTGAACTACGCAGATAAATCAGTAAATCGGGTGGTCCTACCAAACCTTCCATCAATTCAAAAAGCTGCCGGTAGTTTTCGTAATCCCGGTTTGACATCAATCCCATAGCGTGCAGATTAGGTGCGAAAATATGTGCATCTTCGTAAATTGTCCGGTCTTGAATGGTATTTTTTCCGCTTTGTTTCATTGTAAGAATACTGCGAAAACGTGTGTTTAAAAAGTAAATCTGCAGGTTGAACGACCATCTGTCCATTGAATGATAAAAATCATCCAGATACGGGTTGTCCACCACATCTTCATAATGTGGTTCCCATTTATAATGTTTTGCCAAAAGTTGAGTTAAAGTGGTTTTTCCTGCGCCGATATTTCCTGCGATCGCTACCTGCATTCCTTTCTAATTTACGTTAAACAAAAAAAGCTTGTCGCTTGTCAAGATACTGATATTTCCGGCATTAAAAAAGGCTTTTTCAACGGTTGTTATAACTTCTTTCAGCTGCTCTTTTACATTGGTTTCAGTATCAAACAAAAATACATCATTGTTTAATTGATACAACATTTTCCTGCCATTAATTGCTAACAATCGACTGTTTTCGTCTAATGTCTGCTCTTTCATCAGTTTACCATAAATATCGATTCCATAAACTTTTGTTCCGTTTTGCCAGTAAGCATAATTTCCGGAAGAAGTAAGGAAGTCATAATGTACTACGGGGTTGCTCACAAAAACCGGTTGTTCTTTCAAAGAACTGAGAATACACCATCTTTTACTGGTTTCATCAAAAATCCAGACGGTAGATTGTGCGGTGAGTGCAGCGTAAGAAGCGTCAATTTCAGGGAATCTTTCGGAAAGCACCCATCGGTCTTTGATACTCAGTTGATTGTCTAAAATGACCAATTGCCGTGTGTTTTTATAAAAAACAAGTTGCTGTAAAGGATTGCGTTCATCGTAAAAATCAATGTTTCCCAAAAACGGTTCTTTGAATGTAAAGGTACGCTGTATTGTTTTTTTAGAAACTTCGCTGTTGATGATGGTAGAAACATCGCCCAAATGGTTTACCGCATAATAGGTAAGTTGTTTCGGACGGTTTAATGATTCTTTAAACACAACATTTTGTGCTTTTGCATCAAGAATAAGGCAAAAGAAGATAAATGTTATGTAAAGTCTTTTCATTTTCGATAGGTTATAATCGTAAAATCATACTTGTTTTTCTCGTCTGATTTATGAATTTCTTCTGAAAAAATATCCCATTCTAAAGGAATCTCAGGAAAAAACGCATCGGCTCCATCAAAGGCGGCTTTTACGTGAGTGATGATCAACTCATCGGCTATGGATAAGGTTTGTTTGTAAATTTCCGCTCCGCCGATAATATAAAGTGTTTCCTGATTTTTTGACTTTGCGAAATCCAAAGCCTCTTCAATCGTTTGAAAAGCGAAACAGTTTTCAGGAACCGGATATTCTTTTTGTCGTGTAACAATCAGATGTGTACGGTTGGGCAACGGTTTTGGAAATGATTCAAATGTTTTGCGTCCCATCAAAATAAAATGACCGCTTGTCGTATTTTTGAAATGTTTGAAATCGGCAGGTAAATGCCACAACAATTCGTTGTTTTTTCCAATGGCGTTGTTTGCTGCAACGGCTGCTATTAAGCTTATTTTCATCATACCGAAACTTGTCCTTTAATTGCAGGGTGCGGATTATAATCCATCAATGTAAAATCTTCGAATGTAAAATCAAAAATATCTTTGATATCCGGATTCAACATCATTTTTGGAAGCGGACGCGGCTCTCTTGTCAATTGTAATTCTACCTGTTCAAAATGGTTGTTGTAAATATGTGCATCGCCAAACGTATGGATAAAATCACCGTAACCCAAATCACAAACCTGAGCAATCATCATCGTAAACAACGCATACGACGCAATGTTAAACGGCACGCCTAAAAAGATGTCTGCCGAACGCTGGTATAATTGGCAGGATAACTTTCCGTCGGCTACATAAAACTGAAAAAATGCGTGACACGGAGGCAAAGCCGCTTTTCCGTTGGCTACATTTTCTTCAAAAGAAACAGACGTATCAGGCAAAACTGAAGGATTCCAGGCAGAGATCAGCATTCTTCGGCTGTTGGGATTGGTCTTTAAAGTTTCGATTAATTCTTTGATCTGGTCGATTTCTTCCCCGTTCCAGTTTCGCCACTGATAACCATAAACAGGACCTAAATCGCCATTTTGATCTGCCCATTCGTCCCAGATACGTACACCATTTTCTTTTAAATATCCAATGTTGGTATCGCCTTTTAAGAACCAAAGCAATTCGTGTATGATCGATTTTAAATGTACTTTTTTGGTGGTAACCATCGGAAAACCTTCCGATAAATCAAAACGCATCTGATAACCAAAAACACTTTTTGTTCCGGTTCCGGTTCTGTCACCTTTTTGTACACCGTTGTCTAAAACGTGCTTTACTAAATCAAGATATTGTTGCATAATTAGTTACAGGTTTCTTTTGGAAATTTCATCACGCAGCCGTGCCGCTTTTTCATAATCTTCATTTAAAATAGCCATTTCAAGCATATCATTGAGTTCCTGTAAAGTAAATTTTGAAAACTCATTGTCTTTTTCATCCGGAACGATGTTTAAAAACTCATCAATAGCTTCGTTGAGCGTTTCATCATCATCTTCGTCCTCATCGGTTTGATCGGCAATTTCCTGTTCCTGAAGGTAAATTCCGGCTTTGTCCAGGATGTTTTTATAAGTAAAAATAGGCGCGTCAAAACGCAATGCTAATGAGATGGCATCCGATGTCCGTCCGTCAATAATCTCCTCCACACCATCGCGTTCGCAAATGATGCTTGAAAAAAACACACCATCAACCAACTTGTGAATAATTACCTGCTTGACTACAATTTGATAACGATCGCAGAAGGTTTTAAACAAATCGTGTGTCAACGGTCGTGGCGGGGTTAAGTCTTTTTCTATGGCAATAGCAATGGCCTGGGCTTCAAAAGCTCCGATGACGATAGGTAGTTTGCGTTCTCCATCTACTTCGTTTAAAATCAAAGCGTAAGCACCATTTTGTGTGTGACTGTATGAAATTCCTTTTATTGTTAATCGTACTAAACTCATAAATATAAAAATAACCAAAAAAGGCTGTTAAACAAAGATAATACCTTTAAATTTAATAGCCTTGGTTTAGGGTGTTATTTTATTGGTTAAGGAAGTCGTCGTTAATCAGATTTCAACAAAAACAGCCGTAAATCATTTGCTTACGGCTGTTGCTTCATTATTTATATTAACTAATTAGTTATTATTCGCTTTGAACTCTTTTAATTTTTTAGTCAATTCCGGAACAATCTGGAACGCATCGCCTACCACACCGTAATC
>DATGMY010000071.1:0-2306 GCA_035307005.1 Flavobacterium sp.
CCGGTTACATCCATACCTGTAATCAACAAGTGAATGTCGTGTGTACCTTCGTAAGTGACTACAGATTCTAAATTCATCATGTGGCGCATAATAGAATATTCGCCGGTAATACCCATTCCACCCAACATTTGGCGGGCATCACGAGCAATGGTCAATGCCATATCTACGTTGTTGCGTTTTGCCATTGATATTTGTGCAGAAGTAGCTCTTCCTTCATTACGCAAAACACCCAAACGCCAGGTTAGCAATTGTGCTTTGGTGATTTCAGTAATCATTTCGGCTAATTTCTTTTGTTGTAACTGAAAAGCTCCAATGGGTTTATCAAACTGAATACGTTCTTTGGAATAGCGCAAAGCGGTATCGTAACAATCCATTGCTGCACCGATCGCTCCCCAGGCAATTCCGTAACGTGCAGAATCCAGACAACCAAGCGGTGCACCTAATCCTGATTTGTTAGGTAGTAAATTTTCTTTAGGAACTTTTACGTTGTCAAAAATCAACTCTCCGGTTGCCGATGCACGTAACGACCATTTGTTGTGCGTTTCGGGTGTTGTAAACCCTTCCATTCCGCGTTCCACAATTAAACCGTGAATACGTCCCGATTCATCTTTTGCCCAAACTACGGCAATATCCGCAAACGGAGCATTAGATATCCACATTTTAGCACCGTTCAATAAGTAATGGTCGCCTTTGTCTTTAAAATTGGTAACCATCCCACCCGGATTTGATCCGTAATCTGGTTCTGTTAATCCAAAACAGCCGATCATTTCTCCGGTAGCCAGTTTTGGGAGGTATTTCATACGTTGTTCTTCGTTTCCGTATTTCCAGATTGGATACATCACCAATGATGATTGCACCGATGAGGTTGAACGTACTCCGGAATCGCCGCGTTCAATTTCCTGCATAATCAATCCGTAGGAAATCTGATCCAAGCCTGCACCACCATATTCCACAGGAATATAGGGTCCAAAACCGCCAATTTCGCCCAATCCTTTTACAATTTGTTTAGGAAATTCTGCTCGTTGTGCATATTCTTCAATAATGGGCGAAACTTCTTTCTTGACCCAGGCTCTTGCCGAGTCGCGTACTAATTTATGTTCTTCTGTAAGTAAGTCGTCTAATAGATAATAATCTGGTGCCTGAAATAAATCCGGTTTCATAAAAAATGATTTAGTTGTGAAAACAAAAGTACTTAATTTTAACTACAAAGAGAAAAGATTTTCAGAGCAAAAAAAACATAAAAACTCTTATGGCATCTTAGCCTCCGAAAGAGTTACAATTTGGAAAATAAAAAAATGCTTTCTTAAAAAAAAACAGTATCTTTATTGTAATCTTTTGAAATTAAGGAATTAAACGAATTGTTTTTACCGTCAAATATATAAAAGCTATGGAAAATAAAGGTAAGATTAATCAAAAAGAAACCAAGGGAAATGTACCTCTTTGGAAATATGCAGGTCTTATTGCTGCTTTGATGGTGTTTGGTGCATTGGGGATTCAATTTATGAATCAATCTGAAACAGAAGAACTTTCTATTGAAAACAATCAAGAAACAGTAATTAAAGAAGAGTTAAAACAGGAAGAAACGCCTGTTTTGGAAAAAGCTCCCGAAAATAAAGAAACGATTGTTTCATCTTCATCTACAAAAAAGAAAGTCTTTAAGCCTAAAAATAAAGGTACTGACGAAGATCTTTTAGCAGAAAGAAGTGTGGTTGAAGATACAATAACTGCTACAAAAGTAGTTTCTGAAAGATACAATGGGAGTTTTATTAGTTGTGGAGGAAGATGGGCTTATCCATCATTAAAAATTTCAACTGGTACAGGAAATCATCTCGAAAAAAACAGACAGCCCGAAACCATTTTAAAAGATGCAGAAGCATTAACCCGAAACGGCAATTATACCTATATTGTAGATGGTGTTCGTGTAAGTGAAGAAACATTTCGTTCGTTAAACCAAAATGATATTGAAAGCATAGATATTTACAAACATACAGATGTTTATAACGCTCGTTTTGGAAACAAAGAAAACCAAAGCAGAATAGCGTTAGAATCAAGATAGATTTGATGCATTACTTTGTGATGTATTAAGTTCTCGATACAGATTTTTTCACTCCGTTCAAAATTCTTACTCGAACTGACGGAACTTTTGACTTACTTACCTGAGTTCGATTATTTTTATCCATTGGAATGGGCTTTAGCCCATTCCGTAAATTCATCTCATAAGAGGCTTTATTTCTTTTATCGGGCTAAAGCCCGAAACTATTAATCGAACTGAGGTTAAAAATCCTTTAATCCGTGGCAAAAATTTT
>DATGMY010000072.1:0-5561 GCA_035307005.1 Flavobacterium sp.
TCGGTTGTTCCTAAGGAAATCACAGAAGATAAGTCAATTGATTTTCGTTCCAATCCCATCGGAACAGGTCCTTTTCAGTTTAAAATCTGGGAAGAAAACGTGAAATTGGTTTTGCGAAAAAATCCTTTGTATTATGAAAAAGATGAAAATGGGCAACAACTACCTTATTTGGAAAGCGTTGCGATTAGTTTTTTACCGGACAAACAAAGCGGATTTTTACAGTTTATTCAGGGGAAATTAGATTTGATTTCGGGATTAGATCCATCGTACAAAGACGAAATATTGCAACCTGATGGAAAGTTACAGGAAAAATATGAGGATAGAATAAAAATGCTGACCGGTCCGTATTTGAATACCGAATATTTGGGATTCAATATGAACGATCCGCTGATGAAAGATCAAAGGATTCGGCAAGCATTGAATTACGGTTTTGACCGAAATAAATTAGTAGCTTATTTACGTAACGGAATGGGCGATGGAATGGTAAACGGTATTATTCCCAATGGTTTGGAAGGTTTTGTGCCGGCAAAGGATCATTTGTACAATCCGGCGAAAGCAAAAGAGTTGATTAACGAAGTGAAAAATACTCGAAAAACACCCATAGAAATCACGTTGAGTACCAATAACACCTATTTGGATATTGCAGAATATTTGCAACGTGAATGGGAGAAATCAGGCATAAAAGTAAAGATAGATGTAATGCCGCCAAGCACGCTACGCCAAGCAATTGCTACGAATAAACTGGAATTTTTCCGGGGAAGCTGGATTGCAGATTATCCCGATGCGGAAAATTATTTATCACTGTTCTACAGCAATAATTTTATCCCAAACGGACCGAATTATACCCATTTTAAAAATGAGAAATTTGATGCGTTGTATCAAAAAGCTTTACAAACCGTCAACGATACGAAACGTGCAGAAATCTACAAACAAATGGATGCCATTATTGCAGAAGAAGTTCCTGTAATTATTTTGTTTTATGATAAAGTAGCTCGTTTTACACAAAATAACGTTCACGGATTAGGAACCAATCCTATGAACAGTCTGAATTTGAAATACGTAAAGAAAGAATAGACAAAACATATAAAACAAACACTACATTATGAACAACCTGATTATAGTTATTATTGATGATGAACCGAAAGCCCGTGAAGGTTTGAAAGCTTATATCAACCGGCTGTTTCCGGAAAGCAGGTTTGAATTTCATTTATGTAATTCTGTAAAAGAAGGTGTTTCCGTGATTGAAACTTATTTACCTGATTTGGTTTTCTTAGATATTGAAATGCCGGAAGCCAATGGTTTCGAGTTATTTCATCAAGTAAATCAACATAGTTTTGAAGTTGTTTTTGTCACCGCTTATTCTGAATTTATTGAAAAATCAGTCAATGAAATCGGTTGTTTCGGATATTTATTAAAACCTCCGGCAAAAGATCAATTAAAGCGAATCTTTGAGCGGTATCAGGAAAAAGGCGTTGATAAAAAACACCTGAAATTTGTGAATAGTGTACAAAATAAACGTACAATCGTTGCATTAAACGACATATTATTTTGCAAAGCAGATGATAATTATTGCGAAATTTATATGAATGACGGCAAAAACAGATATATTCTGAGCAGAACTTTAAGTCGTTTGGAAGCATCGCTTCCTTCTGAATTTTTTCAACGCGTACACCGGTCGTTTATTGTAAATATGAATCACGTTTTGCATTTTGAAAAGATTAAAAAACAAGTAGTTATAAATCATTCTAACGAAAATTGGACGCAAAATATTCCGGTTTCGGCATCTTATATAGAAAAAATCCGGGAAATGTTTTTATGAAGTTATTTGTGATCTTTCTCTGGTTCTTTCTTTTTGTTCTGCCGTTGCAGGCACAATCTGTTGATACCAAAGTATTGACGGCTGCTCAGGGACTTATTTCAAATAATGTTCAGGCAACTTATGTCGATGTTCAGGGAAATTTATGGTTGGGGTCACGTGCAGGATTGTCTGTGAAAAAAGGAACAGGATTCGAGCCGGTTTCTCAGGCTGTAAAATACAAATTCAACAATATTTATGATATTTTAGAAGATGCTGACCAAGGAAAATGGATTGCAGGGTATGGGCAGGGTTTGTTGTATTTTAATGAGTCAACCAGCAAATTGATTACCGAAAAATCAGGATTGGTACATAATACGGTACGGTCGCTTTTTTATCATAACCAAAAAATGTATGTAGGAACATTAAACGGCGTTTCTGTTATTTCTACCAAAGATTTTTCAATGACAAACCCGGAATTCCGCCAAAACCCGGATTATTTTTTTAGTGTAACGAGCTTCTTTTCCATTGGTAAGAAAGTTTTTGCAACCACTCTGAACGATGGGATTTACGAAGTAACCTCACAAAAACTCATCAAAGTTTCTGATCTTAAAAAAGCATTTTCAAGTTATATTTATAACAATCACTTATATATCGGAACCGAAAAAGAACTTTATGAGATAAATGCCGCTGATTTTAAAATCATTAAAACATTTAATGTAAGCAGTGTTCATAAATTTCTACCCGTAAATAGTGAGCTATACCTTGTGTCATCGGGAATTTATGAAAACAAAGGCGGTTTGTTTCAATTAAAAAACGATCAGTTAATCAATAAAACGAATGATTTTAATATTCCGTTTACCGATTTAAAAAGCCTGACATTTGATACTAAAAACCGTTTTTTGTATGCCGGATCCAATTACAATGGATTGATTCAAATCAATCTGAATGCACCGGTTTTTCATCAAAAACAAATTGGTTCGGTACATACGATGAATGTGCAAGACAACAAGCAGTTTGTTTTTCACGATGCCGGGTTTTCTATTATTTCAAACAATGTCAGAGAAAAAAATCTGTCGTTGGCAGATTTTAAAAATTTCCAGAAAAAAAATCCCTCTAAATACCAAAAGCATACGATCATTCAGAATCATTTCTACCCGTTGGATTATGAAACTCCTGCCGAAAAAATCATTTTTTACAGTTCGCAGATTTATGAGAATCGATTGTGGGTTGCATCGAATATCGGGCTGTTTGAATTGGATTTAAACGGTACTATTTTAACCTGTCATCCGGTTCATATTTTTTATTTTACGTTTTTCAATAATGATTTAATTGCGGCGGTTCCTTATGCAGGCGTTCGTGTTTTTCATAACATCCATAAAATGGATTATTCGTATTTCCACGATTGGAACCAACCCGATGTGCCTGCCGAAATTGTTTCCATAGCACAAACTGCCGGTGCGGTTTATTTTGCCTCTGCACTAAGTGGATTGTATGAATACAAAAACGGAAAATTTCGTTCGCTGCTGAATGACCAATCGTTTACAGAGCCTAAAATTAAACGCATCTGTATTACAAAAGAGGAATATTTGGTGGTAGTGACTGATTTTAACGATGTGTATATTTTAGACGTTTCGCATCCGAAGGTAAAAATATTGCGGCACATTCCGCACGATAAAATCAAAGGCAGCACTACTAATTTTGTGAATGATATTGATGGCGTGCTTTATGTGGGAACGAATTTGGGCATCAATATTTTTAAAGAAAACCGTTATTTTTTTATAGACCGGGCACAAGGCTTTACCGATTATAACAGTACTATGGCAACTCCATACAACAACAGTTTGTATATTGGTACAAAACAAGGTTTTTTTGAGGTACAAAACGATTATTTTAACCAGACAGAGGCATTTGCCGATGAAGCAGTTATTTCAGAAATACTTGTAAACAACCGGTCTTTACCGAAAATAACTGCAAATTCGACACCGCCCGAACTAAAGCTCAATTACAATCAAAATAATATCCGGTTATTGTTTTCAGTACCCAATGCCAAATATCCCGATAAGATAAAATTCAAATACCGTTTAAAAAGCACAGAGCCCTGGCAGGAATTGATGGACGAAAACCTGTTAAGCCTCAATTATTTGAATGACGGAGATTATGAAGTAGCGTTGCAGATTGCCAATGAAGATACAGGAAATATATCGGTACAGCATTTATTAAAACTGACCATAAAACCGCCTTTTTACTATACCCGGGGCTTTATTTTAGCTTGTGCACTTATCATTATTGCGGGAAGTTGGGTCGCTTATAAAAGACGTATAAGGTATTTAAAGAAAAATCAGGAACGGGAACTGGCGTTGGCTGCCTTACAAAGCGAACAGGAAAAGAAAGAACTGCTTTTTGAGAAGCAATTGGCAGATGTAAAGCTTCAGGCATTGAAAAGCCAGATGAATTCCCATTTTTTGTTTAATGTTCTCGGTTCCATTCAATATTTTATTCTTTGTAAAGATGTAGATAATGCTTTGTATTATTTAGAACGTTTCTCACAGCTTATCAGGACTACTTTAGATTATTCCGATAAAAAGACCATCTCGTTATACGAAGAAATTGCCTATCTGAAACAATACATAGAAATAGAAAACCTGCGTGCCGAAAACACGATCGTTTTCAAAGAAATCATTGCCGATGATTTGGACAGTACCGAAATTAAAATAACGCCTTTATTACTACAGCCTTTTGTAGAAAACGCCATTATACACGCTTTTCCTCCCTCTATTTTCCTCCCGGAAATTGAACTGAAAGTAGAAAAAACAGCGAAAGGCATTCAAATAACGCTCACAGACAATGGTGTTGGTTATCAGCCAAAAACCTCGAAAACACATCAGTCTAAAGGAATTTCTATTGCAGAAAACCGTTTGGGACTTACCCAGAAAAATCTTCAAAAACCAATAGAAATTAGCACTTCATCAAACGGAACACAAGTGGTTATTTTTATAGATTGAGAAAAGGGTTCGTTAGTCGAAAGTCAGCTATTAATCTGAGCTTGTATAAAGGCTCAATCTGATAAATTATCTCATTTTCAAATTGGCTCATTGCCTGATTATCTCATTCCAAAAAAACTAAAAAAAATCTCATTCACTCAAAAAAACAGGGCATTCACCCAAAAAATGCTTGTAGTTAAACTGTTTCAAAATAGATTTACAACAAAATGAAAAAAAAACGCCGATACACTGACACGTTTTGGCAGTTTGGAATAATAAGTTTGTTTTTATCGAACAGCATCAATGAAACAGAAAACACCTTTAATCCGATATTACTATTTAATCCAGCTCATAAAAGATAAGCATTATCCTTCGCGCCGGGAGCTTACCAAGTGGTTGGAAGATAAGGATATTTTCTTAACAGAAAGAACGTTTTACCGGTATGTAAAAGATGTAAAGAATTTGTATAACATACCCATTTCTTATTGCCACACCCACAAAGGATATTTTATAGATGATGAAAACGAAGAATATTATGAAACAGGGCGTTTTTTGCAGCTGATGCAGGAAATGATTACGGCAAATGCCGTGAGCAGACTGTTTTCGGAAAACTCAAAAGTGCTTACGTATATAGAATTTGAGGTTCAGCCCAGTAAAGTGTTTCAGGATGTTTTTAACTATGTATTAACCGCAACACGGAAAAAGGTAAAAATCAGGTTTAATTATTTCTCGTATCAAAAAAACACTGCGAAAGAATATGAGGTAAAACCTTATTTTTTAAA
>DATGMY010000073.1:0-5251 GCA_035307005.1 Flavobacterium sp.
TTTGGAAATGCTTAATTGTCTGGTAGAAGACTGGTTTGAGGAAGCTCTGGACAGACCTTTTTCAAAAATGCACCAAACTAACGGAATACCAACTGTTGATTTGAAAGTTCAGTTCAAAAAAGCAGCCCGATTGGGAGAAACCCTAACAAAAAAATTATGGGTAAAAGAACTCAAATCATCATCTGTAATTTGCGGATTTCGGTTTGAAGACGAAAACGGAACGACCTGTTTGGAGGGAGAAGTTACTTTGGTAAACGTAAAAATATCCGAAGACAGAAACAGCATAAAAGCAGAGTCTTTTTCGGAAGAAATGAAAAAAAGAATTACGAATTACGAATTGTAAATTACGAATGATGAAGAGTGATAATATAATTCAGATTAAAAGTTATGCTTTTGCTGTTAGAGTTGTAAAAGTGTATCAATTTTTATCGAATGAAAAAAAAGAATTCGTATTGAGTAAACAACTTTTACGTTGCGGAACCTCAATTGGAGCTAATATTGAGGAAGCAATCGGAGGGCAATCAGGTAAGGATTTTTTTGCTAAATTAACCATCGCTTATAAAGAAGCAAGAGAAACACATTATTGGATAAGATTATTAAAAGATACTGACTATTTATCGAAAGAACAAAGCGAAAGCTTATTGAATGACGTAACCGAATTATTAAAAATAATCGGTTCCATTCAAAAAACACTTCGTAATTCGTAATTTAAAATTCGTAATTAAACAAAGTATGGAATTCAAAAAATTTAAAGCAGCAACGGTTCAGACTTCGCCTGTTTTTCTGAATGTGGAAAAAACGATTGACAAGGCTGTTTCGTTTATAAAAGAGGCGGCACAAAACGGAGCAAAACTCATTGCTTTTCCCGAAGTTTTCATCGCGGGTTATCCGTACTGGAATTGGATTATGACACCTGTACAGGGAAGCAAATGGTATGAAGAACTGTACAAAAATTCCATTTCGGTTGATGATGCGGTAATGCAAAAGCTCTACAAAACTGCGAAAGAGTATGATATTCATATCGTTATCGGAATTAACGAACGAGGTAAAAGTTATGGAGAAATCTATAATACCAATCTCATCATCGACAACAAAGGAAAACTGATTGGAAGACACAGAAAGTTAGTTCCCACTTGGGCTGAAAAATTAACGTGGACTTCGGGAGACGGTTCTTCTTTAAAAGTTTACGATACCGAAGTCGGACCAATCGGAACATTGGCTTGTGGGGAAAACACCAATACATTAGCTCGTTTTACGTTGCTTTCACAAGGTGAATTGATTCACATTGCAAATTATATTTCGCTGCCTGTTGCCCCACCCGATTATGATATGGCAGAAGCAATCAAAATCCGAGCAGCAGCCCATTCGTTTGAAGGGAAATTGTTTACGATTGTTTCCTGTTCGACTGTTTCAAAAGAAATTATGGACATTCTAAAACCCGAAGTTCCCAATGTAGAAGAATTGCTATCTCGCAAAAGTAGTGCTTTTTCAGGATTTATCGGTCCAAACGGAGCAGTTATCGGACAGCCTCTTATTGATGATGAGGGAATTATCTATGCAGAAATCGATTTGGCAAAATGTATCCAGCCGAAACAAATGCACGATATTTTAGGGCATTACAACCGTTTTGATATTTTTGATTTACGGGTAAATATTGCTCCGACAAAAAGAATTACTTTTATAGATGATTCAGAAAAATAGATTTTGGCTAAAGCCCCTACTCATAAACAACAATTTGCCTCCAGATAAATCTGGAGGCAATTAAAAATCAATCTGAAAACAATTTGATATTAATAGAATTAAAAAAGTAAATTGTTACAAAATTGAATAGTTACAGATTTAGTAAAATAAATCATCATAAATTTGAATTATTAAAAAATTGAATTGTCACAGGCTTTAGCCTGTGGAACAAATAAATAGAAAATCAATTGGCTTTAGCCAAATAAATTATAAAGTATGCCATTTATAAAAGTTTATATTCATTTTGTTTGGAGTACAAAAAACAGGATACCTTATTTGAAAACACCCGAAATCAGAAAGGCAATGTGGCAGCATATAAAAGAAAATGCAAATGAAAAAGGTATTTTCATTGATTTTATAAACGGGTATAACGACCATTGCCATTGTTTAATTTCATTAGGTTCAGAGCAAACCATCAGTAAAATAATGCAATTGATAAAGGGCGAATCAGCTTTTTGGTTTAACAAACAGAATTTTATTACAGAGAAATTGGAATGGCAAGATGAATATTTTGCGGTTTCGGAGTCTGTAGTTGACAAAGTTAGAAATTACATTAAAAATCAGGAGATTCATCATACTAAAAAATCATTTCAAGAAGAATATACAGAATTAATTGAGAAATTTGGGTTTAAAAAATTTAACGATACTAAATAATTTGACTTAAAAAAAATAAAAAATTATGAACGAACAACATTCAGACGACATTTACGGAAGAGCAAGAGTTCAAGACACTCCCGAACTCGAAGCCTATTATAAGGAATTAGAAGCTCTTGGAGCAGGAGCTTTATGGACGGTTGCCAACGACATCGAACCTTGGGAACCGAGAAGTTCTTCTATCCCGATGTTGTGGAAATACGAAAATTTAAGACATCTGGTTTTGAAATCTTCGGAGCTTGTAACTCCTGAACAGGCAGGGCGAAGAGTAGTTTATCTGGTAAATGACAAGCGTAGAGATGTAAGTGCAGCAGTCGGTTGGCTTTATACGGGAATTCAGGTTACACGTCCCGGGGAATTCACTTCGGCTCACAGGCACAAAGCCTCTGCCCTACGCTTTATTATGGAAGGCGAAGGAGGTTATACCGTAGTGGACGGAAACAAAATTATGCTTGAAGTAAATGATTTTGTGATTACACCCAACTCCACCTGGCACGAACACGGAGTGGAAGCAGGAGGAAAAACCTGTATCTGGCAGGATGGATTGGATATTCCGCTGGTAAATGCTTTGGAAGCCAATGATTATGCGGTTCTGGACGGAACACAGGAGCTTGCAGCACCATTGAACTATTCCCCGATGACTTACGGAGGAACAGGGCTTATTCCGCCTGATAAGGAGTGGGACAAACCTTATTCGCCTTTGTTCAAGTATTCGTGGAAAACGGTTTATCCTGCACTTCTGGAAGCCGAAAAAGTCAATACCCCCAACCCTTTTGACGGAATTATTATGCAATACAGCAACCCGCTTACAGGAGGACACGTAATGCAGACAATGGGAGCCTCTATACAGCTTTTACCGAAAGGATTTAAAGGAAAAGCCCACAAGCATACAGGTTCGTTTGTGTACCAATGTGCCAAAGGGAAAGGTTATACCATTATTGACGGAAAACGCTTTGACTGGAAAGAACGTGATATTTTTTGTGTGCCTTCTTGGGCTTGGCACGAACATCATAACTTATCGGAAACCGAAGATGCCTGTTTGTTTTCGTTTAACGATTTACCTGTTATGGAAAAATTAGGTTTATATCAGGAAAAAGAATATACGGAAAATAATGGGAATCAGAAAGTTATTGAGTAATTAGTACTTATGAAAAAAGTATATTTTGCAGGTTTAATATTTATGCCTTTAATTTTTATGTCATTTTTTAATCTGAAAAAAGAAAGTAAAGAAGAACTATTTTGGAAATCGTTTGTAAAAAATGAAAAGCTCATTTACGAAAATGTAGATGACGACACGAATGTCAGAAAAAAAATATTTGATGATATTTCTCAATATTTTAAACAAATTGATGAAAATCTTGCATTTGAATTTAGCCCTATTCACGAAAATGGTATAAGAGAATTTTCTATTTCGGCAGAAGGCATAAAAGAAAGTTTTCCTGTGGTTGAAAAACTAATCAGTAAAAGCCCCAAATTAAAAAATTGGAAATTTAATGCTTTTAGACAAAGGGTTCCGGGAGATAGTATTGCTCTAAATTTTGGAGATTATGAAATAGGTTATGATGATATTTATTTCAGATATTCAACAGCAGACAATCAATTAGGCGTTGAATTGAATGTCCGAAATTTTGATGAATCAGGTACAATGCAAAATGCAATATATGTTTTACTTGACGGACTTCTTGGAGAGTATGATGTAACTATCAATATTGATTGGATTGAATGGGTAAAATTAGATGAAAACAACATTGATAATTTACTTCCGTTAATTGAATTAAGAGATATTGTAGATAACAGAAAATAAAAAAACAGTTGTATTTTGCCCTTACAGGACGATTTATCAGATAGCATTAACACCCAATGCTTTGCATTAGGTTGAACATATCAAAGGCTTTCAGCCTTAACTTGAAGTAAAAACGGTTTTTCCCTGAAAGGGAAATATATACATAACCCAATGGCAACGCCTTGGGAAAAGATAACCCAATGGCAACGCCTTGGGAAAAGATAACCCAATGCAACGCCTTGGGAAAAGATAACCCAATGGCAACGCCTTGGGAAAAGATAACCAATGGCAACACCTTGGGGAAGAAAATAGAACATTATGTCAGAGAGCAACATTATCATCTATCAGACAGAAGACGGCAGAACCAAAATCGAAACAAGGCTTGAAAATGAAACGGTTTGGCTAACCTTGAACCAAATGGCAGAGTTGTTTCAAAAAGCAAAATCCACTATCAGTGAGCATATAAGTAATGTGTTTTCAGAAGGCGAATTGGACAAAAATTCAACTGTTCGGAATTTCCGAACAGTTCAACTTGAAGGCAATCGAAATGTAGAAAGGCTTCTTGATTTTTACAATTTAGACGTAATAATATCAGTTGGTTACAGGGTAAAAAGTCATCAGGGAACCAAATTCAGGCAATGGGCAACAGCCCGATTAAAAGAATATATCGTAAAAGGATTCACTTTAAACGATGAACTTTTGAAACAAGCAGGCGGAGGAAACTATTTCGATGAATTATTAGCCCGTATTCGGGATATCCGTTCTTCGGAAAAAGTATTTTGGAGAAAGGTTTTGGACATTTATGCTACGAGTATAGATTACGACCCGAAACAGGAAATATCGGTTCAGTTTTTTCAAACCGTTCAGAACAAAATGCACTGGGCAACACACGGAAACACAGCAGCCGAAATCATTTACAAAAGAATTGATGCCCATAAACCGAATTTAGGTTTAGCAACATTTAAAGGCGAAAAACCAACAAAACAGGAAACGGAAATTGCAAAAAACTATCTGACAGAAAACGAATTAAACATTCTCAACAGAATGGTTACGGCTTATCTGGAACTTGCAGAA
>DATGMY010000074.1:0-6677 GCA_035307005.1 Flavobacterium sp.
CGGATGCGTCTGCAAAGCGAGTGGGCTGCGATAGAAACGGAAGAAAATACTTTGATGCAAAAACTACAGATATTTACGAATTTACCTCATTTGACGGATGGTCAAATTCTTTTTTCAAAAAAGACTGATTTTGGCTTGTCAGCAAAACTTCCGATTACATTGCTGGAAACAATAGCGAAACAGAGTCCCGTTTTGAAAAAGCAAAACAATGCCGTAAAACTCGCCAGACAGCAATGGCAATTGGAAAAAGCACAACGGATTCCCGATGTAACCTTACAGATGAATTACGACCGGGGCGGAAATATCATGCGTGATTTTGTAGGCGTTGGTTTCAGTATCGATCTTCCCGTTTTTAATACCAACAAAGCCGCTGCAAAAGCTGCACAGTTTGCAATCGAAGAACAAAATATGAAATTTCAGGCAGCCACTTCTGAAACGGAACAACAAGCCAGGAGGTTGAAAATCCAATTGGTACAATACGAAAAATTGCTCCGTGAATGGGAAAATAGTCCAATGAATCAACAGGAAGAACTGATGAATAATTACTACAAACATTTGCAAAATAAGCAAGTAACCTTATTGGAATTTATTGATTTTTCCCAGGCTTTTACCGAAGCCCAACAGGTATATTTTGAAATGGTGCAAAACTATTACAATGCTTTTGAAGAGCTGCAGTTTTTAGCCGGAGAAGATTTTGATGTGAACTACTAAAAAAAACAAGAAAATGATAAGCTATCGAATGATTATTTTAGTAAGTCTGGCAGGATTTGTTTCTTGTCAGTCTGGTAAAAATGAAACCGAGATTCCGGAAAATGAAACTTTCTGCATAAGTGCCCAACTTAAAAAATCGACCGTAATTGTGGATGTGGTCAAACAGCCGATTAAAGAACAATTGGCACTTTCGGGCAAGATTGAGTACAATGAAAATGATTTGGTAGCTTATAAAAGCTTGCTGGAAGGTATCGTAGAAAATGTACGTTTTGAACTGGGTGATTATGTTGCCAAAGGACAGGTACTGGCAACGGTAAGATCGTCACATATTCAGGAGCTCATCCAGCAAAAATATGCACTTCAGAACCAAATCAAAATGTTGGAGCAGAGCGTTCAAACCCAAACGGAATTGTTAAATGACGGAATGATTGCACGTTCTGAACTGTTGGAAACCCAAAACAATTTGTCTTCGGCACAGATTGAATTAAACAGAATCAACCAGAACTTTGAGTTGTTTCAGGCTGGAACTAACGGAAAGTTTCACATAACAGCACCCAAAACGGGATATATCATTCAGAAAAATATCAGTGCCGGGCAGACCCTGACATCAGACAATGAACTGCTTTTTTCTATTTCCAATCTCAAGCAGGTATGGGTAATGGTCAATATATATGCCGGAAATCTCAGGTACGTAAAAGTAGGCGATGAGGTACAGGTAAAAACAGTAGCTTATCCAGATGAGGTTTATCAAGGTAAAATTGATAAGATTTACAATGTTTTTGATGATAACGAGCACGTCTTGAAAGCACGGGTTGTTTTGGAAAACCAGCATCTGAACCTGATGCCGGGATTGAGTGCCGAAATTCTCATTGATAAAGGAACATCTTCCGGAGAAGCGTTTGCTGTTCCCAACAAAGCAAAAGTATTCAATAATAATAAAGAGTATGTTGTGGTTTATAAAGACGATTGCGATTTACAGATACGAAATATCACGTCTGTTGCGGTCAATGAGGAAGTGACTTATGTGCAGGAAATGTTCTCTGAAGATGAAAAAGTTGTAGCGACCAATGCTTTGCTACTATTTGAAGAATTAAACCGATAGTATTAATGAAAAAGTTTGTTCAGAATATCGTTACCTTTTCGTTGCGCAACACCACTTTTGTCTTGTTTGGCGTAATGGTACTGCTTTTTGCTGGTATTTACGCTTTAAAGCATACGCCGATTGAGGCCTTCCCGGATGTGACCAATACCCGTGCAAGAATCATCACACAATGGTCGGGACGCAGTGCCGAAGAGATGGAAAAATTAGTAACGTTGCCCATTTCCAAAGAAATGAACAGCATACCCAAAAAATCCAGCATTCGTTCCATTTCTCTGTTTGGATTGTCGGTAGTAACGGTTCAGTTTGAAGATGAGGTAGATGATTTTTACGCGCAGCAGTATGTGTCAAATAAATTAAATGGTGTCCGTTTACCGGAAGGAGCAGATGCATCCATCGAGCCGCCGTCGGGTGCCACAGGTGAAATTCTGCGATACATCATAAAAAGTGATTTACCGATAAAAGAGGTAACCGCTATCCAGGATTGGGTGATTGAACGTGAATTACTGGGTGTTCCCGGTGTAGCTGACGTTATCAGTTTTGGTGGCGAAGAGAAGATTTATGAAATCCAGATCAATCCTACGGAATTAAAGAACTTCGACCTTTCGCCTTTAGATGTTTATGAAGCGGTTTCCAAGTCCAACATCAATGTCGGTGGTGAAGTAATTCAGCAGGGTGATCAGGCGTATGTGGTGCGTGGTGTCGGTTTGCTGGATAAAATCCGAGATATTGAAAATATTACTATTCAATTGAATGGTTCTACGCCTATATTGATTAAAAATGTTGCAGACGTGGTGGTTTCCAACAAACCGCGTTTAGGTCAGGTTGGTTTTAATGAACACGATGATCTGGTAGAAGGAATTGTGGTAATGCTTCGTGGAGAAAATCCTTCGGAAGTTATTCGAAACTTAAAGGACAAAATTGCGGAACTTAACGAACGAACACTACCCGAAGGTGTCACCATTGAAACCGTGGTCGATCGGACTACTTTAGTGGACAATACGGTAAAAACGGTTTCTAAAAACATTATAGAAGGTGTTTTGCTGGTTTCGCTCATCGTCTTTGTTTTTCTTTACAACTGGAAATCCACGTTTATTGTAGCTTCCGTTATTCCATTATCGTTTTTATTTGCCATTATTATGCTCAAAATTCAGGGATTGCCGGCAAATTTAATCTCTATGGGAGCTTTGGATTTTGGTTTGCTGCTCGAAGGAACGCTGGTCATTGTAGAAACGGTATTTGTTGCTCTGGCAACGATGCAGCATCGTGTCGGTGCAGACAGGTTTGCTAAAATGAGTAAGCTGGGAGTCATTAAAAAAAGTGCAGGAAGCGTGGCTTCTTACATCTTTTTTGCATTGATTATCCTCATTGTTGCCTTACTTCCGATTTTTTCTTTTCAGAAAGTCGAAGGAAAAATGTTTTCGCCTTTGGCATTTACATTAGGATATGCCTTATTAGGATCTCTAATCTTGAGTTTAACTTATGTGCCGGCAATGTGTAAATTGTTGTTCACGAAAAATATTGAAGAAAAGGAAAATTTTGTTACAAGGTTTTTTCATAAGACCATTTACGGAATGTTTCAGGCTACTTTCAGGTACAAAAAAGCTACCTTAGTTACTTTCCTCGGTTTGTTGACATTATGTACAGTAAAGTTTTTGAATTATGGTTCCGAATTTTTGCCGCAGCTCAACGAAGGAGCCATTTACATCCGTGCGACGTTGCCCAATAGTGTTAATTTGGAAGAATCGACCCGGTTGACCAAGGAAATGAAATCCATTATGATGGAAAATTGTGAAGAAATTGATTTTGTATTAACGCAAACAGGAAGACCCAACGACGGAACCGACCCGACCGGATTTTTCAATATCGAATTTAACGTACAGCTCAAAGACGAAAAAGAATGGAATCGCAAGGTTTCAAAAGATCAGATTGTAGCAGAATTGCGAAGCCAGCTCAATCATTATCCGGGAATTAATTTTGGGTTCAGTCAACCGATTCAGGACAATGTGGAAGAATATGTGGCAGGTGTGAAAAGTTCTCTGGTGATTAAAATTTTTGGAGATGATTTGTACGATTTGGAAAAATATGCGGATCAAGTAGCAACATCCATTCAAAAAGTATGGGGAATTACCGATATCAATGTTTATAAAAACATTGGTTTACCCGAATTGCGCATACAGCTCCACGATTCTAAAATGGCAAAATACGGCATTCAGACCAGCGATGTTCAGGCAGTGATCGAGATGACCATTGGCGGACAGGCGGCAACCAAATTTTATGAAGGCGACCGCCAGTTTGATATCGTATTGCGTTTTCAGGAGCAATATCGCGATTCTCCCAAAAAAATTGGAAATATTCTGATTCCTACCAGCAACGGGCAAAATATACCTTTACAGGAAATCGCCACCATAGGCTATCAAACCGGTCCCGCTTTTATTTACCGCGAAGGCAACAGCCGGTATATTGGTGTTGGGTTTAGTATTGAAGGACGCGATTTGGGAACAACGATTACCGAAGCTAAAAAGGTTGTAGCAAATGAAGTAAAACTGCCAAAAGAGAATTATATGGAATGGGCAGGGGAATTTGAAAGTAAAGAACGTGCCACCAAACAATTGATGACTGTAATTCCGGTTTCATTAGTATTGATTATGTTGCTTCTTTACAGTAATTTTGGAAATGTAAAAGACACGGCGATTGCGGCAATAACCATTCCTTTTGCTTTTGTCGGCGGGTTTATCTCTTTGTGGGTTACGGGAACGGTCTTTGGAATTTCAGCAGGTATAGGCTTAATCATTTTGTTTGGTGTGAATACCATCAATGCCATAATCCTGATTGCTGTGATGAAAGAATTTCTGAGGAAAAAACCGTTGAAAGAAGCCATCGCATCAGGTGTAACGAGCCGTATTCGTTCTATTGTGATGATTGCTTTAATGGGGTCTATGGGATTACTACCTGCGGCAATGTCCACAAGTATGGGGTCTGAAATTCAAAAACCTTTAGCCATTATGATTGTAGGTGGACTGTTGATTTGTTTAATCTTGTCATTTACAGTGTTGCCGGTTGTTTTTTATTGGAGTTACCGCAATAAAAAGTGATATTTAATAAAAAAACAAACCACAAATTTGTAACGATTTGTGGTTTGTTTGAATTAATATTTTAGACTAAATCCTAATTATTGATTTCTAAAAATCAGTTTATTGTCGATTTCATCGAGTAGGATGATGCTGTCGGTTTTTACACTTCCTGAAAGGATCTGTTTCGATAGTTCGTTCAATACTTCTTTCTGAATGACCCGTTTTACCGGACGTGCACCAAAATGCGGATCAAAACCTTTGTGTGCCAGATAAGTTATGGCTTCCGGTGTGGCATCCATCGTGATGTGTTGTTGTGCCAGCATTTTGAAAATCCCTTTTAACTGGATATTTACAATTTGTTCGATATTGGCTTTACTCAAAGGCGTAAACATCACAATCTCGTCAATACGATTTAAAAACTCCGGACGAACCATTGTTTTCAATTGTTCCATCACTTTGTCTTTTGCCGTTTCGATAGCCAACTCTAAAGGTTGTGTATCAAATGCTTCCTGAATAAGATGACTTCCCATATTTGAGGTCATAATAATAATGGTGTTTTTGAAATCGGCGGTTCTTCCTTTGTTGTCGGTCAATCGCCCTTCATCCAAAACCTGCAACAGTATATTGAAGGTATCGGGATGCGCTTTTTCAATTTCATCTAACAAAATAACCGAATAAGGTCTTCTGCGAACGGCTTCCGTCAATTGACCGCCTTCATCATAACCCACATATCCCGGAGGTGCACCCACCAATCTGCTTACCGAATGACGTTCCGAATATTCACTCATATCGATACGTGTCATCGCGTTTTCATCGTCAAACAGATATTCTGCCAGCGCTTTTGCCAATTCGGTTTTACCAACCCCTGTGGTTCCTAAAAACAGGAACGAACCAATCGGTTTTTTAGGATCCTGCAAACCGGAACGACTTCTGCGCACGGCATCGGAAATCGCTTCAATCGCTTCTTCCTGACCCACTACACGTTTGTGCAGCTCGTTTTCCAGATGCAACAGTTTTTCACGCTCGGACTGAATCATTTTGGTTACGGGAACTCCCGTCCATTTGGCAACGACTTCCGCAATATCTTCATAGGTTACTTCTTCTTTGATGAGTGAAGTTCCTTTTTGATTTTCTTCCAGTTCTTGTTGCAAACGGTCTAATTCTTTTTCGGCTTCCTGAATTTTTCCGTAACGGATTTCTGCTACTTTTCCGTAATCTCCGTTTCTTTCCGCCCGATCGGCTTCTAATTTATAATCTTCAATTTCAATTTTGATGTTTTGGATGTTGTCCACTACATCTTTTTCCGATTTCCATTTGGTGAAAATCTGATTGCGGTCTTCTTTCAGATTTGCCAGTTCAATACCCAAAGCTTTTAGTTTGGTTTCATCATTTTCACGTTTGATGGCTTCAATTTCGATTTCCAACTGCATAATCTTTCTGTCTAAAACGTCTAATTCTTCCGGTTTTGAATTGATTTCCATACGTAGTTTTGAAGCAGCTTCGTCAATCAAATCAATGGCTTTATCGGGCAAAAAGCGGTTGGTAATGTATCGTTGCGATAATTCCACCGCACCGATAATTGCTTCGTCTTTGATGCGTACCTTGTGATGCGTTTCGTACTTGTCTTTAATGCCACGCAAAATAGAAATGGCACTTTCGGTATCGGGTTCTTCCACCACAACTTTCTGAAAACGACGTTCCAATGCTTTATCTTTCTCAAAATATTTTTGATATTCGTCCAGAGTGGTCGCACCAATCGCTCTGAGTTCGCCCCGAGCCAATGCAGGTTTCAG
>DATGMY010000075.1:0-9481 GCA_035307005.1 Flavobacterium sp.
CGTATTGAAACCTAAAGGTTTTTCCGAAGAAGAAAACTCTTTTTGATAACGAACAGAACGAATTTTAGTGATATAAGAGGTTTCTGAAACTTCGCGGGCTTCATCAATAACATTTATTGTTAGAATTTTACGTGAAGGGGCGTGTTTTAAAAGTAAAAAATCCGTTTGTCCATAATCGGTTGTGAAGTGAACTATTTTTTCTTTAGTTCCCAAAAGATGATTCAGTTCCCGATAAGCTTTTTTATGCTGTCTGAAATCATTTTTTACGGCTTTTACGATTTCCTGTTCTTTGTATAAATAATTGAGGAAAAGCTTTTGCTTAAAATAATTCTCGTCTTCCAGCTCTTTCCTGATTTCGGCAAAACGTGCTTTGAAATACCTGCTGATGTTTTTAGTCCGTTCTGAATAATCCGTTCCAAAACGCTCGTCGTCTGGCAAAATCAAAGGTTCTGCAATATTAATAATATGTCCGTCAAAAATCATAAAATCGCCTTTGGGAATAACCTCACTGATTCCGTGCAATATTATTGGTTGAACAGGCAAATGCAGTTCTTGTGCCAGATAAAATGCTCCTTTGTGAAAACGTCCGATTTCGTGCGAATAAGAACGTGTTCCTTCGGGGAAAACCATAATCGAAAAATCAGTTCCGATGCGTTTTTTCAGATGTTCGGTACTTCCTTCCGCTCCTTCTTTTACAGGATAAAAACCTGCTGTTCTCACAAATCTTCCGAACACTGGTGACTTCACAACCCATTCATTGACTAAATAAACCACATACGGATTATATTTCCCCACTGCCAGACTGTCCAGAAATGAAGTATGATTGGAAATAATCACGGTCTGGCGTTTTTTGTCAAAATGTTCTTTCTGAAGCATTTTCTTTTTTACAAGCGGACTCAAACCAAGGATAAAGCTCTGAAAACACGACATTGTTCTGCCCATTATTTTCAATTTCCGTGTTTTGGAAACAGGTGCGATGAGATAGAATACCCACATTATTTCCGAAATTAAAACGCCAAGTAATCCATAAATAGCAAAAGAAACCAAGGTTCCTGAAACAATACGCAATGAAACCGGCGACAGTCCTTTTTTGGGTCGGTTTTCGATAAAGAAACGAAACAACAAAGGATATAAAACAAACGTGATTAAAACGGCAGTACAGACTCCAATCAGTGCGATGGAAGAAATGGAACGCAACGCAGGGTGTTTCGCAAAAATCAACGCCCCGATGGCTAAGATAGTCGTGAGAACTGCCAGAATAATAGATGTTCTGTAAACAGGCATTTCATTTTTTCCGTAGGTATATTGTTTTTGCAGTGCACTGGTCATAAAAATGGTAAAATCCACTCCGTGACCAAAAATCAGTGTGCAGACAATACTGCTGAAAATATTGAACGGAATATCCAATGCCCCCATAATTCCGGCTGTAATGAATCCGGTCAGAGCAATCGGAACCATTGCGAGCAAAACTAATTCAAAACGGCGGAAAAAGTACCACAAAATCAATAAAACGGCGATAAACGAAATATTGACCAAATCGTTGAAATCATCAACCAGATGTCCCAGTAATTCTTCGTTCAACGCTTGTCGGTCGATGACTACTGTTTGCGGAAAAGTTTCCATCGAACGGATAAATTCATCGCGGTAACTTTCGGGAATTTTGACCAGATTGGCTACCTGAATCTTTTCGTTATTTTCAGAAATAAATTCATCAATCAATTGCGGATTGACTTGCCGGTAATCGTCTAAATCAAGTGGTTTGTGAGTTTGTAAAATACGCTCAGAAAAACCTTTGTAGGTATCTTCTACAAATCCCATTTCGGACGAAACGGCAACCAGACGGTTTTCGATTTCGGCAAGATTCTGATTCTTCCAGAAAGCATTCCAGCGGTTGGTTCGTTCTTGCTGTGTATCCCGATCCAAAACCACCGATGAAACAGAATTGATTCCCAAAACTTTAGCATCTTTCAACACTTGTTGCTGCACTTCCCTGCTCATTTTCAAAACCGCATCTGTATCAGTCCCGTAGCTTATCACATAAAGCGATTTGGTTTCATTTTCCGATGGTTCAATCAGTTTTTGGGCAGCTGCTTGTTCTTTGGGAAAATAATTGATTTTTGTTAAATCTTTATCAAACGTTACCTTGTGATAGGTAAAAATGCTTCCGATAACAAGAACCAGCGAAAAAGCAATCAAAAACTTATTTTTTTCAAAAGGATATTGTGCCAGCTTGTCAATAAAACCGGAAGTGGTCAAAATTTGTTTCGGACGATAAATATGCGGAAGAAGTAACAGCGTAAAAAAGCCCGAAGCCATTACGGCAATAAACGCAAACCAACCTAAATCATTCAGTGCTTTGGCATCGACAAAAATAAGACACAAAAACGCGATTGCCGTAGTGGAACTACTCATAAACAACGGACGTGTGATTTCTTTAAAAAGTGCTTTAGGATTGCTGATCGATTTGCTGTGCGTGAGAAAATGAAGTGCGTAATCAATCGTGATTCCCAATAAAATTGCTGAAACAGAAATAGAAATTGCCGACAGTTGATCGGTAATGAAATACATAGTTGCCAATGCTGTCAATCCACCAAAAACCGACGGCAGGAAAATCAAAAGCGGCACTACTATTTTTCGGTAATAGAGCATCATAATAAGCATCAATGCCGACATTGATAAGGAAATCGTTGTGAGAATATCGGTACGGATTTGCTGTGCATTTGCTACTGCAACAAACGACGAACCAAAATAACTGATTTCCACCGAATGATGCTGCTTATGCAAATCCTCTTTGATTTCGTTTAAAATTCCTGTAAAACGTTCATTTTCTTTGGTTTCACTTCCCGATAATTTGGGCTGAATAAACAACACTAAATGCTGTTCGTCTTTGGTAAACAAATAACCATCGCGAAACATCAAATGTTCATCGACAGAAAGTTGTTGCAAATGAGGCAATGCCAAATAAGTCAAGCCCAACGGGTCTTCAACTGCCCATTCTTTAAAAAACGAAGGAGCATTTCCTGTGAGAGTTTCTAAATTTTTTTCGATACTTTTTCGAATACCTTGTTCCGTAATTCGTTTAGCAATCGTATCGTAATCAGAAGGTTCGAGATACAACGGTAAGTTTTGATGAACAAACATAACGGAAGTTTCCATAACCTCATCGGAAGTTTGTCCCTGAATGGATTCAATATAAGCATCGGCGACAAAAACCGTATCTAAAAACGATTGTGCCGCAGCCATCAAATCTTCATCAGATGCTGCATTTTTCTTGCTGAAAATAACCGCAATTTTATCCTGAAAACGTACATTTTGCCATATCTGTGCTTTTTCGTTGTCCAATGCTTCTTTTGGAAACATCTGCGTGATGTCTTCTTCAAAAGTAATTTTAGAACTTATCCACAAACAACCCGAAAGAAAGGCTACAAATAAAAAAATCCCCAACCATTTACGATTTTGGAGCCATTGATACATTGTATAGAACAAGCGGTGCATAGTTATTTTTTATTTCGGTTGCGGATTAAAAAAGCATACGTGATGATGCCCAAACATAAAGATACAACCGTTGCTAAAATAATACTTCCTATGAGATATTGCAGTAAATGTGCTTTAAAAAATTCTTTATTGAGGGAATCCAAATCGGGAATTTCCGTAAGTGGAAGTCCCACAAACCTGCTTCCGATCCACAAACTTGCAAAAACAATTACCGGAATCATTGGCGGAATACTGATATTGGACGCTGCAAAAGAAATGACTTTGTTCCAGCGAAACACCACCGCCAAAAAAATCGATAAGAAAGATTGCAATCCCCAAAGTGGTGCAATTCCGATAAAAGAACCCAGTGCCACCGAAAGTGCTTTTACTTCTTTAGAGTCGTCTGATTGAAGAATATCTTCTTTTAGAAATTGTTTAAAGCTTTTTTTTTTGAACGAACGGAAAAAATCCCTCGGTTTGATGTACAGCAAAGCAATAGTAACCAAAACCGTGTTTAAGATGCTGATGCGGGTAAAATCGCGAAACGGACGAAAATGCGAAACGCGTTCATTTGGGTCGTATAACACACGAATTGGAATATTTTTAACAGCTACATTTTTCCACGCCGTACGCACAATCACTTCTATTTCAAATTCAAACTTATTAGTATATAATTTTTTAGGAAGATATTTCAACGGATAAAGCCTGTAGCCCGATTGTGTGTCGCTTAATTTAATACCGGTTTCAAACCAAAACCAGAAATTGGAAAAACGATTACCAAAACTACTTTTTTTCGGAACGCTTTCGTGCTGCATATTCCGGCTGCCGATTAGCAGAACAGGTTCGTCAGTAGTATTTAATTCTTCTAAAAAAACGGGGATATCTTTGGGATAATGTTGTCCGTCGGAATCAATTGTTATGGTATAATCAAAGCCCTGTTTCAAAGCTTCTTTAAAACCGATTTGCAACGCATTTCCCTTGCCTTTGTTTTGTGGCAAACCGATAATGGTTAATTGCTTGTAATTTTGCAGGATTTGTGCCGTATCGTCGGTACTGCCGTCGTTAATAATAACAATATTTGAAGTATAAGACAAAACACCCTCTATAACGCGTTTTAAGGTTTTTGCGTTATTGTAGGTAGGAATGATTACACACCACGTTTTGTTATTTTTAACCGTTGCGTTCATCACTATTGCACTGTTAGCAAAGCACTTACTTTTAAAGCCGTTGTGCTGTCAAAACTTGCCGATGCTTTCATTTTAAAGCCTTCTTCATTTTCATCTAAAACGATTGTAATTTCTAATTCCGAATGGATTTCGGGATTAATCAATGCCATAAATTTTACATTACTGCATTCTTTTATAAACAGTTTTTTGTCTAAACCTCGTTCCGAAAGTTCTTTGAAAATTTGCAGCATACACACGCCCGGTGTAACAGGATTATTCGGGAAATGTCCTTTAAAAATGTCGTGTTGCGGATTGAGGCGGATAACAGCATTGATTTGCCTTCCGTCCGATTTGTACTGCTCAGTTTTATAAAAGTCTATCAGCATTTTTTAAAAAATTCTTAAGCAAAAATACTATTTTATATTTTATGCGGTATAAGATGTTTTTAAATAGTTAGCAAAAGTAGAAAGGTTATATTGTTTAGCGAAACTGAATTTCATATATTTGAACTAGTTTTTCAAAAAAACGGCACAACAAACGAAAATGAAACGAGTAAAAATATTATTCTATGTTTTAATTGGACTTTCAATTTTAGGAATTCCTGTTTTTACATTTGGTATTATTAATACACTGGTAAGTTTGAAATATGAAACTCACAGCCCAACGGATTGTATTTCTTTGTTAACAGAGCAAGATTTATGTTTGACTCTACAAGTGCTAAAAGTCTTGATAATCATTTGTATTATGACAATCATTTTGTTAATCGTATTCAGAAAATATTTTTTGGGCGATCCAAAATAAAAACTCCGACTTTGGGCAAAATCAAAATTATATTACTATTCTCTTACATTATCATTTAAAACGCCTCACCTAATTCTTAACTCTTTCAAAAACAAAAAAACACGTTCTTTCCCAATGTTTTTGTTAGATTTGTAAAGCAATATTTCACCGAAGCATTTTAGAAAAATGGAACGATCTATACCTGAAAAAACAGATACTTTTTTACCGATAAAAGACCTCTATACCTATCTTCAGAATATGGTTCACGGAAAGCTGTGGCTCAAGGTTTTGATTGGTATGGTTGCAGGGATTCTCCTTGGAGCATTTTTTGCGACCAAACCCAATTGGATTGGTGAAAATACTCTACAATCCATCATCAACTGGATTGCTTTTCCGGGTAATTTGTTCATCAGAGTGGTGCAAATGATTATGATTCCGCTGATGTTTAGTTCTGTTGTTCAGGGAATTGCCGGTGGAGATAATACCGAATATCTCAAAAAGTCGGGACCTAAACTGCTTTTGTATTACGCAATGACCACAACAACGGTTCTGATTTTTGCTGTGATTTTAGCAAACCTGATCCAACCCGGACTCTATATGGATGCTTCCAGCCTGATTACCGATGATATGGCACTGAATCCTCAGGCAATTTCATCTGGTCAAAGTACGTTTAGTTTTGGACAGCTTCCTCAGGTAATTGTGGGATTGCTGCCCGAGAATCCACTTCAGGCACTCGTTTCGGGGGATATGCTCAGCATTGTTATTTTTGCAATTATTGTAGGGGTCTCGCTTGCCAATATTCCTTCAGACACCGCCGTTCCTTTGCTTAAAGTATTGTATTCCGTTCAGGAAATCACCATGGCGATTACCCGTTGGGCGATGAAGCTGGCTCCTGTTGCCGTTTTTGGGTTGATGTGTCAGGTAACGGCAAAAGTAGGAATTGAAACCATTATGGGACTTTCGATGTTTATGCTTACGGTTATTATTGGTTTGCTGCTGGTGGTTTTGGTTTACAGTATGATTTTGCTCTTTTTTGCCAAAGCTAATCTAAAACACTTTTTTTCGAGTGCAAAGGATGTATTGCTGCTTGCTTTTTCTATGGGAAGTTCGGTGGCAGTAATGCCGCTTACCCTGAAAACAGCCGAAGAAAAAATGGGCATCAATCCTGCTGTCAGCCGGTTTATTATTCCTGTGGGGGTTTCCATAAATATGGACGGAACAGCCGTTTTTCAAGCAATTGCAACCATCTTTTTAGCGCAGGTTTACGGATTACAACTCGATGTTCCAACGACTTTAATCATTATTGTCACTACTATTTTAGCGTCAATCGGAACGCCTTCTGCACCTGGTGCCGGGGTGATTGTGTTAGGTTCTGTTTTGACAACAATTGGTATTCCTGTAACAGCTATTGCCCTGATCATCGGAGTGGATCGTTTGCTTGGAATGTTCAGAACATCGATCAACGTGATGGGAGATTTAGTTACTTGTCAGGTGTTTAACCAACTTTATTTAAAAGAACAGCAAAAAAAGTAAAACGGGGGCTAAATGTTTAAAAGCCTTTGAACCACTTCATCGGTTTGATCCTCAAAAATGATTTCTGAAATATGACCGGATGTAATCCATCGACTGATTTTCCCGGTATTTAAATCTTCAGAACCGGTAATACCCAATTCTTTTAATGCTAAATAATTGCAGCATTGTTCAAATTGACCTTTAATCGGGATTACATACAACATTTTTTTCAGAAAAATTACTTCGGCAGGAAATTCAAATCCTGCACCGCACAAAACGCCTTTGGCATTGGCAAGATAAGAAACAAATAATTTTTCGTCGATAGGAAAAAAAGTACAGTTGGCTTGTTGTTTGGACACATTGCTAAAAGGCGAAAAAACAATCCATTCGCTATCTTTGATCACCGAAAGTGTCTGATAGATTTTTTCGTTGTGAAAACCGGGAAGATAGACCAAAAAATAGTCCTTTTGGCTTGTTTGTAATGATTTGATACTGTTGCGCAAAACAGGATGAAAAATAGTATCATCGTATTTTGTAAAGTGAAATCCCAATGAACTTTTGACTGGTGCATAATGTTCCAGAACGAACTTTCCCAACCGGTACTTATTTTTCGGTTTAGGTGCATTTTGATGTAAAACCGCTGCCTGATGGCTCAATCCAATAATTTTCTTATTTCGCAAACGAGCCGCATAAGCAGTAACAGGTTCAAAGTCATTAATAATCAAATCATAGGATTGTACCGGAACATTTCTGACCGATTTAAAAAAATGCCGCATCGAATTTTTCTGAATGATTTTTTTGTAATTCAATCCCCCGCTTTTTGAGTAGAAAAGCGAAATACCTTTGTTTTGAATCGATTGGGTATTTAGAGCCAATTGAGAATTTTGCCCGGAAATAAAAACATCTACCTCGGCAAATTCTTTTAATCTGGGAATCAAAACGTTGGCTCTGGCAATATGTCCGTTGCCGGTTGCCTGTAATGCGTATAATATTTTCATTTGAAAAAGGCTTCGATTTCTTTATAGGGTTCCGGAGTTTTAATAGAAAAATATTGTTCGTTTGAAATAAAATCCATCAAAATGTCTTTTTCGTAATAATAGATTTCCCATGAATTGTTGTTGTATTCCAGTGCCGTAAGGTTTTCGATCCAGTCGCCCGAATTTAAGTAAAGGCAATTTCCTTTCTGTGTCGTAACCATTCGTTTTTGTGGTTGATGAATGTGTCCACAGATGACATAATCAAACCGATTTTCAATAGCCAGTTCTGATGCCGTTTGTTCAAAATCGGTAATAAATTTCACGGCTTTTTTGATGTTGTTTTTGATTTTTTTTGAAAACGAATATTTCTCGCGTCCCATTTTTCCCAAAATCCAGTTGGAAAGGTTGTTCAACCGAATCAGATAGTCGTAACCGATGCCGCCCAACTTAGCAATCCATTTAGAGTGTTGTACCGAAGAATCGAAGACATCACCGTGGAAAACCCAGGTTTTCTTTCCGTCCAGTTCAAAAATATATTTATCCGCCAATTGTATTTTCCCAAAAGTCATTGGTGAGAATTTACGCAGAAATTCATCGTGATTTCCTGTTAAATAAATTACCTGACAGTTGTTTAACGACAAATTGAGAATGTATTTTATGATTTCTAAATGGCTTTCGGGGAAGTAACTTTTTTTGAACTGCCAGATGTCTATAAAATCTCCGTTGAGGATTAAAACTTTAGGCTCGATCGATTTTAAATAATTCAATAATTCTTTGGCTTTGCAACCATAGGTTCCCAAATGCGTATCGGAAATTACAGCGACTTCAACACTTCTTTTCATAACATAAGAATTTTGTCGAAGTTCGGCGTTTTTTGTAAACACATCGTTTTTAAAAGGTTATGCTTTGAAGAATAAAGACCGTTGATTTTCAATATATGGTTAACAAAATTGTATATTTGCGTTTTAAAACCATTCAACGACATAAAATTACGATGAAAACAATCAATGATTTCAATTTCAGCAATAAGAAAGCCATTATTCGTGTAGATTTTAATGTGCCTTTAAACGAGCGGTTTGAGGTAACGGATGACAACCGTATTGTTGCTGCAAAACCAACAATTGATAAAATTGTTAACGAAGGCGGAATTGCTGTTTTAATGTCTCATTTAGGACGACCTAAAAATGGTCCGGAAGATCAATTTTCATTAAAACATATAGTACCTAAGGTAGAAGAAGTTTTGGGAAGAAAGGTAACCTTTGTAAACGATTCTGTAGGATCAGAAGTCGAGGAGATTGTTGCAAATGCCCAACCGGGCGATGTGATTTTATTGGAAAATTTACGTTTTTACAAAGAAGAAGAAAAAGGAGATGAAAGTTTTGCCGGACAATTAGCCCAATTGGGAGATGTCTATGTCAACGATGCTTTCGGAACTGCACATCGTGCGCACGCTTCAACAACGATTATTGCTAAGTTTTTTCCAAACAATAAATGTTTTGGATTTTTACTGGCAAAAGAAATTGAAAGTATTGACAAAGTTTTAAATTCTACCGAAAAGCCTGTTACCGCAGT
>DATGMY010000076.1:0-6703 GCA_035307005.1 Flavobacterium sp.
AAAAACCCAATAAAGGCGCATCACCTTCATGTCCACTCGCATACTTATAATGATAAGTACCAAACCCAATGATTGAACTGCCCCATATCTTCGGTTCACAACCAGTCACTTCTTTCATTAATTTTATCAGTGCATGGCTATAGGGTTAATACTTGGATATTCACTATAAAAATCATTAACAAAACGATTTAATGGATCATTGTCATCAATGAGAGTAAGACAAAGTTCATGGATTAAATCTGATTTTGAAATTCCTACTATTTGGAGAATAATCTCAAAATAAGCCTTTGCACTTCCATCAAATTTATTGATTTTAAAATATCCCACTTATATATAAGAGTTAAGGGTATTTCTGAACCTCCGGTTCCTGTTGTTGAAGGATTCAAGAGCAATGTTAACCCTGAACCTCCAATATCAAACCCCAATTCATCACCAGTAATTAATGTTAATTTATGAAATCCAGAATGTTTACTAGAACTAACAGATGAGTAATAATTTTTGTAAAATAATTTGTCGGTTAGAATATTCGCAAGATCTTCAATTCCTAATAAAAAATTTGGAATTTTATCAATAGGAAGAATTTCTTGTAATTTAGGATAAGTATATAAATCAGCCATAGTGATAGTATTTTAATCATTCTTTTTCTTGTATATAGGTTTTTCAACATCTTCTAAATCTATATCTAAATCCTCTGGAATTATCTCCGTATGGGGTAAACATTCTGAAAGTTGTTGAATACATTGTTTATTTCCTTTATAATAGTAGTAGGTTATTAGTGGTATTTTTTCACCTTTGTCATTATAGTAACGTCCTTGTTCACCAAAATTAGAACGTGTGATAAATAAGCTATCAATTCCAGCAGACTTACATAAAGCATCAAGATGTGTTTGGAGAAGGTGGTCGGTTAGATGTAGTTGAGCAAATTTCTTCTGAGCAACAATCTCGTCAAAATGTTCAAAATCAATATTCCCTTCTATTCGAAGGGTATTTATATTAGGTAATTTCTGAAATCGTTCATCTTGTACTAAAAGGATTTGATAGATAGGATGTTTTTCAGTAAAATTTGAAATACTAAAATGATCTATTTCTTTGACGTTTTTCAAAAAATCTAAAGAAAATTCGGAGCGTTTCTCCATTTTATCGTTGTATCCAGTCTCGAAATCTGCAACTGCAACAAAATTCACTCCTAAATAAGAAAGATGTGAGGGTAGGATTTTGGGACTCATATTTTTAATAGGCATAAGTGAATCATTTGATTTTACAAATTTTGAAATAGGAATAAATAGTTCAACTGACTGTATAGATTTTGATTTTCTCATTTTTGAATCTAATGTTATCCTTGAAAAGATAACTTCCTTCAAATTTTTTAGTCGGTGAATATTTTTTACATATACAGGGCGAAATGACGCATTTCTATTATCTATGCATAATGTTTCTAAAGAATTAAAATACAATAATTTACAATTAATGGTTAGTGGAGGTTTCCAACCCCCTGTTATGGAAAGAAACAATGATTTTAAGTTATTTCTAGAAATAAGTTTAAGTGCATCCATTGATACCATTCCTTCCCAGAAAAAGGTGGTTAAATTGGTATTCGCTGCTATTTCACTTGCAAAATCCTTTAATAATTTATTTTCTATAGGTTCCAAAACTAACGTATCTAAATCGTGCATGTATTTTATGTCAAAAAACTCAGCACTTCCATAATAAGTAAGAAATTTCAATCCTTTCCATCCTTTATATTGGATAGAAGTATCTGGTCGTTTTATATAGACTTTTTCAAGGTTTGTGCATTGTGACATCCCATATAAAAAAGAAGCTGTTGGACAATCAATCTCGATATATTGTAAATTAGAAAACTTAGGTAATAGTGCTCCTAGTAAATTAAGATTTTGAACATAAATTTTATTCCCACAATCACTATGATGGGGTTCAATTTCTAAAGTTTCAAGATTGGTTAACATAAGAAGATTAGAAGTATCAATTACATTGGTTGAGAGGTCAATAAAGTTTAAATGCTTTAAATCTTTTAAATCTTCTCGTGTAGAATTTATATTTGTATGTTTAATTCCTTCTGTAGAATATGGGGATTGAAATAAATTAAAATAAAATGTATCATATTTTGTAGGACTAACCTGCCCATATCCAGGTATGGATAGTAGGATAATAATAGCTAAAAAAAAGGATTTATTCATCTGATTTTTCATTTTAAAATGTTCCATTTAAATTGGTTTCTAATAAAGAAGCTCTTTCAAAATGTGCGCCTTTAATTTCAGCATCTATTAGAACAAGATTATTGATTATTGAGTCATTAAAATTTGCACCTAATAATTTTAAATTGGGATTTTTATCAATTAAATCTGATTGATATAGGAATTGGAGAACCTGACCCTTCCGCGCACCATCGAGGTGATCTAATGCAATGTTCATTCTAGTTTTTGCAATAGCTAAGCTCTTTGGATTAGGAGTTCCTGGTAAATCATTATTGATTATTAATTCAGCCATCACTTTCAAAAATGAGTTTAATGTAACGTCTTTAAATTTCTCATTTTCTATTCGTTTGTTTTTATCTTTTTCATAGGAAGTGAAAATCCATGCAAAAAGACCAATTGATCCAGGTATAATAATTAAATCAAGCCAATCCCATAAAGTTCTATAATTAATAGTATTGTATTCTGAAAAACCAGTCCATTCAGGAGCAGCTTTTGGATTTATAGCCCAACAAATGATTAGTATTAAGCCACAAAGCAGAATACATACGGAAATCGTTCTTATTTGCTTGTTACTTATTTTTTTAGCCTTATAATTCATAGTGATAATTTATTATGACTGAAAAGCTTTCGTTGTGAAGGCCTTCAAGGTTCTAAACACACCTTCCTTAGCGTGGAATTGTAAAACCTTATTGATGTCAATAGTAATATATCCGCCAGTATGACTTGGCATGAAACTCTCAAATATATCACCATTCCTCGATTTTAAAACTTTGATTTTCTCTTCAGATTTACTCCCATCCAAAAACTTAGTCTCTAAATATACTTCATCATTCTTTTGATAAAGAATCATTGTTGAGCAAGAGTAAGGTGTCTCATCAAGCCATGTTCCAATTACATTTCTATCTTCCTTTTCTAACCCTTCTATTAAAGACTTTTCTTGTTCAATTGTAAGCCCATTAATTTTTGATTTTAATTCCTCCTCTATATAATCAGAGTTTGCCCAATATCCTTCACCTTTTAAAGAGTTTGGAAGTACCCATGAAATAAATATTCTTTTGGCTTTTCGAAATACTTCAGTTTTTATTTGTTCAGCGATCAGATTCAAATCATCAATTCCGACTTTAGATTCTAATTCAATATTGATTGTTGCTTTACCATTATATTTATTGAAATATTTTTCAAGAATTTTGTAATTCACTATTTCGTTCTTTTTAGAAATACACCTTAGTTGTTTTAGGTAAGTAATCGTATCTCCATTTGAATCAAATACCAAAACTCTTTTAAATTTATATGTATTCGGAATCCTCTCTATTTGATAGTAGGTAATTCCACGCCCTTTTAATCTATCCATAACTTCGGTTTTATCATCTTCAGACATTCTTAAACCAAAATAAATAGCTTTTACTGCGTGGTAATCGTAGGCGTGCTCACCAAAGTTTTCAATAACTATTCTCATTTCTTCTTCGTACTTCCATTTAAGTGACTTATGGCTTGTCATTTTCTGGATTATACTGTTCGATTCTCTAGCGCTTATTATATCATTAATATCTACGCTAGGCGGGTTCTTTTTATAAGTAACAGGGAAGTGATATAAATTGTCATGCTTATAAGTATTTATTAAAACCTCTAAATTGTATTCAATACAAAAACCAGTATGGGAGTTAGCGTAATGAGCCCATAATAATTCATCGTCAAATGTTTTTGATAATGAGTATATACCTACTTTTTCTGAATGGCTCAACACTTTGCTTAATGCTTCTTTTACTGGTTCGAATAGCTTTACATTACTTTTACCTAATAGAGGTAGGATATACTTTGTTTGTTGGTTTAATTTATTTGAAGTTATAGTAGTTTCTGAAGGATCATTTAGGTTGGTGAAGTCAGGAGCCCAAAAGTAATTTTTTTCAATTGAAAATAGGTCTCTTTTGAAATTCCCTCCTCTATATTTATAAACTTTCATTTAATAGATTTAGATAATGTGATGTGTTAAATTTAGAACCAAATTTAATCAATTTCTTTTAGATTAATCAAATATTATAGAATGAAGAGTTTGTAGTTATTCTCTTTTTTGGTAAAAAAGGCCATCTAAGATCTTTAAATTCTATTTGGTGGTGTTTATTTGTACTCCAATCCTATTTTAACTTCCCATTTTATGGGAGTATAAAGTGACAAACAAATCCAATTTAATTAAAACATTATTAATCCTTTGCCACTTAATTTAAAACTCATATATTGGTCTCGATTTAGGTGGTTAGGTTAGGTTTAAAAGGGAATGAACGCTCGTTTGTTCCCTTTTATTGTTTTTTATAATTCCAACAACATTTCAATCATGCCCACCTGTGGAGCAACATCATCTTTATATCCAACTACATTTCCATGCGACCAAACACCAGGAGAATTCAAACACATATTTTTGTTTGTGATATCGAAAGCTTTCATTCCTTTCTTTTTGATGAGGTTCGGGAGGCCTTGTCTGATATTGATAGAGTGTTTGTTAGCTAAATGGAGAAGGAGCTTTTTAAGCGACTGCAATTGCTTTTCTGAGTACTTGTGATAGAATGAATAGCCACGGAATGGTTCGGAAAGTTCTTCGACTTGTTCCGGGTCTACTTCTTGGCCAACGTAAGTGAAATAGGAATTCTTTCCTCTAGCAATTGGTTTTGGCATTCCGTTTTGGTCTTTTTCGAAGTAGCCTTTGGTGATTTTTCCAAAGCTGCAAAGTTCAATGCCTATGCTTTGACTGTGGACTGGATTGTTGCCAATTCCTAAATGCCATGCCCAACAATTGTTGGGAATAGCCTGGAGTATTTTCCCATCGTGTTTTGAGTTGTCGTTATGTATGGACTGTCCGCCAATCACAAACTCGGTTGCCACTTTGTGTGGTCGTTCGCCCCAGTGATCTATCACACGATATGGGTTTTGCCAACCTCCTGTGTGGTGGAGGAATATTGATTTCTTTTCAGTGGGTTGGTTGTGGTAGGCGTAGTTTGGGAGGTAGTACGGTGTGTAAAGTGATTCTAACTCGTTTGGGTTGTTGAGCATTTCCCAACCATCGTAGAGACGTGACCAGGTTACTGGACCTACGATTCCGTCGGGTGTTATGTTTTGGGATTTTTGGAAGAAGATAACGGATTGTTGGGTTTGTGGACCAAAGATTCCGTCGGGGATGATGTTGAGGAGAAGTTGGAGTTGTTTAACTTCTTGACCTGTGGAGTTGAGTTTTAGTGTTTTCATAGAAAAATTATTTTATATTTTTTGGGACGAATGCAATTCGTCCTTACTTGCGTTTGTCTTTTGTTGTTGTTGGAAATGAGATGAGGTTGAACATTTCCCGGAGTCTTGAACGAACACGTTTTCCGTAGAGTTCTTCGATTTCTTTTGCGACAAGATTTGTTGTGGCATGGGTGACTATTTTTTGATGCACCAAGAGATCATATCGCTGCAAAAGAATTTCCCCTATGGTGTTGCATTCATTTCCGTAAAATTTGATATTTTGTTCAACTCCTATGTCATCTAAGCACAAAGCTCGCTGTCTTTTTCCGTAAGTCTGAATTGTATTGAATCCATTTTGGTTGAATTCGTATGCAATATCTCGTGTTGATTTTACTTGAAAAGTTTGGTCAGGTAAAACGAGAGTTTGAACTATTTGCATCCAAGATGTTTTTCCACAACCTACTGGACCCGTCAGTAAAATTCCTTTGTTGAGATCAATGCCATATTTTTCACATTGAATATCTTCATGAATCATGTAGATGATGAGTTTGTGAAGGGTTTTGACATCTTCTTTGTGGATTTTGAATTGTGGTCCAAACTTTTCTTTTCCATGCGTTTGCAAGTAAGCAAGCGTGTCTTTGAATTTGAAATGGCGCATTCCATCTTTGATTTTGTAATAAGGCTTTTTCATTTCTTAAAATTTTACAATGGTTCAGAATAATCTTTGTTTTCGTTGACGTGTAGGCGCTGTTGTGCTGGACTTCTGCTTTGTGCTTGGTACTTTTCATCTCGCATAATCCAATTTCGGGCAGCAGCTTTCCACTTTTTCATGGGGGCTTTTCCAGCAACTTTCCAACCGTTGGATTCAAAATGATTGAAAAACATTTCTGCAACTTGATAGGAAGATTTATTCTCGTGAAAAAATGTTTTTACTTCTTTGAGTTCTGGAGGGACAAATCTTTTTCGTTTGGTGGGTGATTTTTTTTTGGGTGTATCGGACGAATCGGACGATTGCAAATCGTCCTTACGAAAAGAAGATTCTATATTTTTATTTTGGGATGGATGGGGGGAAGATTTTTTTTCTTCCCCTTCTTTTGTTTTATATTGTTTGTTATTGTTTATTATATGTTTACTATAGTTTACTATATGTTTAGTATTGTTTAAGAAAGGTCGCACGAGATGTTCAGATGTTGTATCAGGTGATGTATCACTTGTTGTACCACATGATGTATCAGGTGTTGTATCACATGATGTATTAGATGTTGTACCACGTGATG
>DATGMY010000077.1:0-6794 GCA_035307005.1 Flavobacterium sp.
GAAGAACGAAAAGAATACGGATTTCAGTCGGCATTGACCGGAAAGGTTCCCCTACCCGATTTAAAGAAAGCTTTAAGCCGCAGACAGCGTATTACCATAGGCGAAGAAACCGAATATGCTTACATTGCCACGATGGAAGCCTTGCAAAATGCAGAAATTGATCTGGAGGATTTCAACAAAAGGGAAATCGGACTTATTTATGGCAATGACAGTGTTTCCAAAGCGATTATTGAAGCAACGGACATTGTCCGCGAAAAGAAAGATACCGCTTTGATTGGTTCCGGTGCGATTTTTAAATCAATGAATTCTACGGTAACGATGAATTTATCAACCATTTTCAACATCACAGGAATCAATATGACCATCAGTGCAGCTTGTGCGAGTGGTTCTCACGCCATTGGTCTGGGATATATGATGATAAAAAACGGTTTGCAGGATTTGGTTATCTGTGGTGGTGCACAGGAAATCAATAAATACGGAATGGCAAGTTTCGATGGTTTGGGTGTTTTTTCTCCCCGTGAAAACGAACCCGCAAAAGCGTGTCGTCCGTTTGATGCGTCTCGCGATGGTTTAGTGCCGAGCGGTGGCGGCGCAACGGTCATTCTGGAAAGTTTGGAAAGTGCTTTGGCTCGTGGTGCAAACATTCTGGCAGAAATTGTGGGATATGGATTTTCGTCCAACGGCGGACATATTTCTACACCCAATATAGACGGACCGGCATCTGCAATGGAAAAGGCTCTGCAACAGGCAAATATGCTTCCAAAGGATATTCAATACATCAACGCACACGCCACGTCCACACCGGTAGGCGATGCGAATGAAGCACAGGCTATTGATAAAGTTTTTGGGAAAACACGCCCTTATGTGAGTTCTACCAAATCAATGACCGGACACGAATGCTGGATGGCAGGAGCCAGTGAAATCATCTATTCTACGCTTATGATGAATGATGGCTTCATTGCACCAAACATCAATTTTGAAACACCCGACGAACATTCCACTAAATTGAATATTGTTAAAGAAACATTAAATCAAGATTTTGACGTATATTTGTCGAATTCTTTTGGATTTGGTGGAACAAATTCGGCAGTTATCGTAAAAAAGTATAAATAATTAATTCAACCACATAGAAAAAAGCCTATGTTTCTATGTGGTTTATTATAAAAAAATAAAAACACAATGAATATTGAGGCAATTACAGATAAAATCAATGAAATTCTTGTAGAAGAATTTGAGGTGGAGGAAGATGTAATCGAACCTAATAAAAACTTAAGAGAAACGCTGGATTTAGACAGCTTGGATTACGTGGATTTGGTAGTTATCATAGAATCCAATTTCGGAGTACGTCTGGTAGAAGCTGATTTCGCAGGTATTGTTACCTTTCAGGATTTTTATACCCTTATAGATAATAAAATTACTGCAAAAAACGCTTAAAAATGAGCCGGTGGAATGGTAAATCAAAAGGAACATTATTAGGCTACAAGATTTTTGTGTATTGCATAAAAAAGCTGGGAATACGCAGTGCATACAGTGTACTGGTATTGGTGGCTTTTTATTATTTTATCGCCTACCCTGCTTCGTTTCGGGCAATGTTTTACTATTTTCGCAACCGACAGCAATTTTCGTTTTTTAAGGCATTTTTCGCTGTTTACAGAAGTTATTTTGTCTTCGGGCAAACGTTGATTGACAAAGTAGCGATTTCAGCAGGTTTACGCAATAAATTTACCTTTGATTTTGACGGAATCGATATTTTGAAACAGTTACTCAGCGAAAAAAGAGGCGGAATTTTAATCAGTGCCCACATCGGAAATTTTGAAATTGCCGAAAAGTTTTTTGCCGAAATTGATTTGGAATCACAGATTCATATCGTAACGGTGGACAGTGAACGCTCGGTTATTAAAGAATATCTGGAATCTTTGAACAAAGACAAACCTAATGTAAGTTTCATCTATATCAAAGAGGATTTATCGCATATTTTTGAAATCAACGATGCGTTGTCCAAAAATCATTTAATTTGCTTTACAGGCGACCGTTATTTTGAACATACCAAAACGATGAAAGCTCCGTTGCTTGGAAAAGAAGCCTTGTTTCCCGCAGGCACGTTTTTAATTGCTTCGCGTCTGAAAGCTCCGATTGCGTTTGTTTATGTGATGAAAGAATCCAATCTGCATTATCATTTGTACACGCGCAGAGCACCCGAAATCAAGCATCGCGATGCACAGGCGGTTTTGCAGGCATACACGCAAAGCGTTGAAATGATGCTGAAACGCTATCCCTACCAATGGTTTAATTATTATGATTTTTGGAACAGGAACAGCTGACAGTTTTCAGAAATCAGCATACAGTTTGTCATTGGAATGCAGCTTAGTAAAATGACGTGGCAATCTAAATAAGTTCCTCCTATGTTTGCAAAGTTTACAACAAAAAAACTTTTTTTAGTTGAAACTCTTTAGAAATAATTTTGGATCGAAAACAGCTAATATAGTTTGACTGAAATCTTTGATATTTCTTGTAACAATACAATTCATTCCGTTGGTTTCAGCTACTGCTATTTGGACAGCATCTTCAAAATCAGCTGCTTTGGAAACCAATGCCAGATCAATTACTTTTTCATTGACCGGAAGTATCGTAACAAGCGTTTTAAACTGAATAAGATGTTTCACAGTATCTTGTTTGCTATGATATTTGTTTAGAAAATAAGCAATAGTCGTAAAGGAATCTGCCGAAATATAAAGCTCAAAACAACCTTTATCCGATAGCGAAAAAAGTTTTTCAGCATCAGCAAAAAATGGTTCTCTTCGTGTGAGGAGGTCTAAAACAATATTTGTGTCGATAAAAACTTTTGCAGGAAATGTCATTACAAATATTTTTTATCCAAATAATCATAGTATTCTTTTTTGTTAAGGTCAGCCGGAAGTATTCCCGAAAGAGATTTTACCAAAGGCGTAGGTTCAACAATATCTTCGTTTTCCTCATCTGTTATCAGCGACGAAAAATAGTTTTTTACCAAAAAAGACAAGCTAACGTTGTTTCGTTTGGCGTATATTTTCATTCTCTTTATCAAAGATTCGTCCATATTAAGAGTTAGTTTCGTATCCATAATAATTAAATTTCACGTAACAAAAATACAATTATTTCACGTAGCACAAAAGAAAAGAAAGAAATTTTAACCGTTAGATTTTCAAAGTTTTTAGCTATAACAAAAGAAAATAGATTTTAATTGATGCAAAAGAGTTAAATTTGTTGCCTTAACTAAACAGAAGGCAGTTTTCAGAAATCAGCATACAGTTTGTCATCGCAAACCCAACGTTTGTCATTCTGAACGGAACGTAGTGGAGTGAAGAATCTCATTGTTTACGAGAGATTCCTCGTCGCTCGTTCCTCACTCTGTCGGAATGACAAAGTTTATAACAAATAAAGGCTTTCAGTCTTGTATATCATAGCCCAAGACATCGCCTTGGGAATTTTGAAAAAACACACAACGTATGAAAAATGTTTTAGTGGTTTATTATTCACAATCGGGGCAGTTAAAAGACATTGCACAAAATATCGCATTGCCTTTTCTGAACGATGATGAAATCCGGTTGGATTTTTACGCCATTGAACCTCAAAACGATTTTCCTTTTCCGTGGGACAATGCTTCGTTTTTCGGTGTTTTTCCGGAAACATTCCGGCAGATTCCTCAAGAAATAAAAATACCGCCACAAAATATTTTAACCACTGATTATGATTTAATTTTGTTTCATTATCAAGTATGGTTCCTCTCCCCTTCTCTGCCCGTAACTTCTTTTTTAAAAAGTAGTTATGCCGGAGAAATTCTGAAAAACAAAGCTGTGGTCACCATCAACGGAAGCCGTAATATGTGGGCATTGGCACAGGAAAAAGTAAAAAAACTACTCGCTGAAAATCAGGCACATTTAGTGGGAAACATTGCATTAACCGACCGAAACATCAATCTGGTAAGTGTAGTAACTATTGTTGATTGGCTGTTTTCCGGAATAAAGCGAAAAGCTTATGGAATATTTCCTTTGCCCGGCGTTTCTGACAAGGAAATCAAAGAAAGCTCAAAATTCAGCGAAATCATCAAAAAATATTTAAAATCAAACGATTACAATGAAATGCAACCTGCTTTAATAGCAAACGGAGCCGTTGAATTTCGTTGGTTTTTGATTTCTATGGATAAAAAAGCCAACAAGATGTTTAAAGCCTGGAGCACATTAATTTTAAAATTTCCCGGTCAAAGAGTGTTTCTATTAAAATGTTTTAAAGTATATTTATTCATTGCAATCTGGATTTTATCGCCAATAGTTCATTTGATTGAATTAATTTTGTATCCTTTGCGCTACTTTTCTATTCAAAAGCAGAAAAAATATCATCAAGGAATTTAGTTTATGCCATCAAAAGTATATATCAATAAAGTCGAGAAATTTATGCCGAATGAAGCCGTTTCCAATGACGAAATGGAAGAAATTTTGGGCAAAATCAACGATACGCCGTCCAAATCCCGCCGTTTGATTCTGAGAAACAACGGTATTCAGAAACGTTATTACGCTTTAGACAGAAACGGAAATTTCACACATACCAATGCCGAAATCACGGCAGAAGCTGTCAAAAAATTAGTTTCTGAGGGTTTTTCATTACAGGATATGGAAGTGCTTTCGTGCGGAACTTCTACCCCCGATGTTTTATTGCCTTCTCACGCCGCGATGGTTCACGGTTTGCTCAAAAATAAATCGGTGGAATTAAATTCTTCGTCAGGAGTTTGCTGTTCGGGAATGAATGCGTTGAAATACGGTTATCTTTCGGTAAAATCGGGTAATTCAGTAAATGCGGTTTGTACAGGTTCAGAGCGGGTTTCTACCTGGATGATGGCAGATAAGTTTCAAAAAGAAATCGATAATCTTCAACAATTGGAACAACAACCCATTCTGGCGTTTAAGAAAGATTTTCTGCGTTGGATGCTTTCTGATGGTGCGGGTGCAATGTTGCTGGAAAATCAGCCGAAAGGAACACTTTCTCTGGAAATAGAATGGATGGAAAACTTTTCGTATGCCCACGAATTGGAAGCCTGTATGTATGCCGGTGGCGAAAAAATGGAAAACGGAACGTTGAAACCCTGGAGTGAATATTCCGTAGAAGACTGGCAGCATCAGTCTGTTTTTTCTTTGAAACAAGACGTGAAGATTTTAGACGAGCATATTCTGGACAAAGGAGTCATCAGCACCAAAGCCGCTTTGAAAAAACACGGCGTTTCTGTTGATGAAATCACGTATTTTTTACCGCATATTTCATCGATGTATTTCAAACAACGTCTCTACAAGGAGTTTGTTGCACAAGGATTGGAAATTCCCGAAGAAAAATGGTTCATCAATCTAAAAGAAGTCGGAAATGTAGGTTCTGCATCGATTTATCTGATGCTTGAATCGTTGTTTCATTCAGGAAAATTGAAAAAAGGCGATACCGTTTTGCTTTCCGTACCCGAAAGCGGTCGTTTTTCGTATGCTTATGCTTTTTTAAAAGTTGTATAAATGACAGAATTTCCAATTACCTCGCAAGATATTATTCTGAAATGTATTCCGCAACGCAACCCCATTGTTATGGTGGATTCCCTGTTGGAATATTCCGAAAAAACGCTTAAAGCCGGTCATCTCGTAACCAAAGAAAGGCTGTTTACTACCGATGTTCTGAACGAGCCGGGCTTGATAGAACATATGGCACAGAGTGTCGCTTTGCATACCGGTTACGGATATTATATAAAAAATGCTCCTGCACCGGTTGGGTACATCGGAAGTATTTCCAATTTAACAATTCACAGGCTGCCCGAATTAGAAGAATGTATCGAAACAGAAATTGATATTCTGCAGGAATTTTCGGGTATCACATTGGTTGATATCCGTTCAAAAGTTAAAGGAGAATTAATCGCCTGCGGACAAATGAAAACCGTAATAGCACAGTAAACAATGGAATTTCCTATCAAAAATTTTCTTCCGCACCAGCCGCCTATGTTGATGGTAGATACCGTGAAACGGATTACTCCCGATGAGGTGGAAACAGAATTTTATATCACTTCTGATAATATTTTTGTGGAATGCGGACGTTTTTCCGAAACGGGTTTGATAGAAAATGCTGCACAGACTTGCTCTGCGATTTCCGGACAGTTTTATTTTACCGAAAAGCAACCGAGTAATTGTCATATCAATCCGCAGGTTTTGGGATTTATTTCTTCCATCAAAAAAATACACATTCATCAATTGCCCGATGCAGGTACAACAATCACGTCAAAAGCAGAATTAATCTCTCATTCCCAAACAGATAATTATTCTATTTGTGTGTTAAAAGTACGTGTGTTTAATCAGGATACTTTATTTTTGGAGGGAGAATTGAATTTGTTTTTACAAAATAAATCGTATGAAATGAGCTATAACAATTAAGTGGATACCAACAGAATGCTCAATGGCGAAATCGAAAATTCATGAACTCCTTAAAAATAATTTATAATTAGGTGAATAATTCCATCTGACCATTGAAAAAACAAATAAAAAAGAACAGATGAAAGAGAATGAAGTTCCGCAGGACGAGAGTCCGATTTCCAAGAAAGGAAGTACAGAGTTGGTCTATGCGGTGGATGAAAATGGAAAAATGACTGCTGTGCAAAGCAAAGGCTGGAAACCGAAATCGGAAATTCAATATCAAAATTTAGAACATTTGAACCAGTTGACAGAACAAGCCAGACAAAATGTTTTAGAAGGTAAATGCAGCCCGGTTGTATATTATATGGAACTGCACAAAATGGA
>DATGMY010000078.1:0-4346 GCA_035307005.1 Flavobacterium sp.
GATTCTATCCATTCAGTAAAAGTTCCGTAAAACCCATGTTTCAATGCCATCTCATAAGGAGAATTTCCTCTTGAGGTTTGCAGCGATTGAATCCACTCAGTAACAATAGCCGTAGTTTTATCCCGTTTGGCTACTTCCACATCCACCTGACGCCCCCACAACATCCGCATCCATTCGCGTTCACTTCCTTCAAAACCTTTTTCCACTGCTTGTTCATAAGCAGACTTCCCGCCTTGCGCATCGATCATTTCAATCCATTCGGTAACGGTTCCGTCAAATCCTTCATTTACTGCAATTTCATAATCATTGGACGGCTCGGGAATAATTAACGTACTGGAAGCAGCTATCCTTACTGTTTCTTTCTGAGGTTCTTCTGCTTCGGAAGCAATGATTTCTGCGGATGCTCCCTCCTCTTCTAAAGTTTCCTCAGAATGTTCAACAACAAAAGGTATCTCTTTGCGTTTTACAATTTCAACGACTTCCATTACATCTAATAAAACCGATGAAGGGTCTTCACTCGTAATCATCACTTCTTCTTCCGAAACGGGATTTAATTTAGGCAAACCTGTAATTTGTTCTGGCTTTTCTTCTTCAATTTGCACCGTTTGCTTTATTTGAAATTCTTCTGCAATAAGCTCCTCTATTTGAACATCTTCAGGTTCCACTTCATTTGCTTGTGGTTTTTCCGGTTCAATGATTGTTACAGACTTTTCATAAAGCTTAGGGCTTTGCTTTTCAACAACTTTTGATAAAGCTCTAAAATCATTTAATGAAACTTTATAAGTGTCCAAAGCTTCTATAGGATAGAGATATACTACATCGTTGACATCCTTGATTTTCAGTGGAGTTTCATTTTCTTTGGGTATGGTAAATAAAGTTTCAAAATCATTATAAGGAACAAAAACATCGCCAGCGTTGATGATTTCATACCATTGATCGTCCACCCACATATAATAACCATTTCGCAAAAAAGGGGTTGCTGTATGTAAATTTATATTGTAACCAAAATCGCTGGTTCCGTTGTCGATCATTTCCCGGACGTCTTTTATTTCGAGATACGGCACAGCATAACGGGTTTCATTTTGCTGGGCTGCTGCCATACAAGGGATTGCGAAAACAGGTACAATATATTTAAACATAATGAAAAATGCTTTTTTTGATGTTGCAAATGTACATATTTATCAAAAATAAATAACATTCTGCCAACAAGCTTTATCTTTGTATTAACAATCAAATCAAATTACAATGAACGCATCTCCTTTTATTGATACAAATATTAATGGAAAAACAGCTACAATCACATTTTTTCATCCTGCAAGCAATTCATTTCCAAGTACTCAATTAGCTGATTTAACTCAAGCTATTGAACAATTGAATAACCATTCAGAGATTGGAGTTATTATTTTAAAGAGTGCCGGAGAGAAAGCATTTTGTGCCGGAGCATCGTTTGACGAACTTTTAAACATCTCTGATCTGGAAGAAGGTAACGCTTTTTTCAGCGGATTTGCCAATGTAATCAACGCAATGCGTACCTCCAACAAAATTATTGTAGGACGGATTCAGGGAAAAACTGTAGGCGGCGGTGTGGGATTGGCCGCTGCGTGTGATTATACTTTTGCAGCAACCAATGCTTCTGTCAAACTATCGGAACTTGCCATAGGAATTGGTCCTTTTGTGATTGAGCCTGCTGTGAGCCGGAAAATCGGAAAACCTGCTTTAGCGGAAATGACTCTGGAAGCAGAAACCTGGAAAAGTGCCGAATGGGCACACCAAAACAAATTATTTACTCAATTGTTTGATTCCATTCCACAAATGGACGAAGCTTTGGAGAAATTCGTAAATCGTTTGAGCAACTATAATCCCGAAGCATTGTTTGAAATGAAAAAAGTATTGTGGGAAGGTACAGATCATTGGAACGAACTGTTAAAAGAGCGTGCTGCCATTTCCGGAAAATTAGTATTGTCTGATTTTACTGTAAATGCATTGAATGCTTTTAAGGAAAAGTAAAAAGGTTTGAAAAAAAATAAAGAAGAATATAGCTATAAACAACAAAAAAAGTATCTTTAACTCTCGTAATTAAAATCATTAAGAAATGAAATTAAAGTATCTGTTCACGGCATTGTTTTTTGTAATGATAACAATTGGTGCAAATGCGCAAAGTAAAAATTCCGGTAAAGCGGTTATCAAAACCACGATTTATTGCGATCATTGTAAAGTGTGCGAAACCTGCGGTCTGAATTTCAGAGATAATATGCTGAAAGTAAAAGGTGTGAAAATGTATGAATTGGATGAAGAAAACGAAACAATTACCGTTTACTTCAATCCTAAAAAAACGGATCTCAAAACAATAAAAACAGCCATTTCAAAATTGGGCTTTGATGCAGACGATGTGAAAGCGGATCCCGAAGCCTATGAGAAATTAGATGGTTGCTGTAAACCAGCATAAAGTAAAAGATGTACAAATAAAAGGGAGGTCTGATAAATCAAGCCTCCTTTTGTATAAGTAAAGAATAAAAAAACGAATTAAAAAAGTTACTTTTTTACAATTTTGTAGGATGCCTGAGCACCATCTGCAGCAGTAACATTGGCAACATACACTCCGTTGGCAGCGTTTTCCAGATTAATTTGTTTTTGATTGGTTGTCAGCATTCGTTGTCCCAGCGTATTGTAGACCTCAATAGATTTCACGTCGATTTCTGTATCTAAATAAAAGATACTAGTACTTGGATTCGGATAGATTGTAACTTTATTGGCATCAAATTTAGAAGTCCTTAAATTGGTAGTCCACTCAATATTGTCCAACACAATTACTTTGCCATGACCTCCACCATGAATAAATTTAATAGCCACGTATTTATGTCCCGGATTAGCAGCAATTGCCTGTGTGGAATGAGTTCCTACAGTCGGAGTAAAAGGACTGCTTACTGAAGAAAAGGTAGAAAAATCTGTATTATCGGTCATTGTTCCTACTTCAACTGTAGTAGTCGTGGTATTATTAGTGGAAACGATATCAAAAATCAAACCGTGTTGCCCGTCAATAGTTGAAACCTCCGGAGCAACAATAATAATATCACCTTGAGCCATTCCGCTGTAAAGTTGTAATCCTTTATTAGCTCCCTGAGTTAACATTACTGCATTAGGGTCGGATTGGTTAGAAACCCAACAATTGTCCGGGAACGTTGTAAAAGTTTCAAAATCTTCTGAGAAGGTCTGCACGGCAGTACATTGTGCATTTGCAACATTCATAAATGTACCGCACAACAATAAACTAAAAGTAAGATAAACTTGTTTCATGATATATTAATTTAGATTAAATAAAATAACGATGTAAAATTATATATATTTAGTCTAAATAAAAAATACTTCATAAAGAAAAAAATGAGAGAAAACGATTTTTAGGGAATAAGCCTGTTTTTTGGGTCAAAAATTTTTTTTTAGATGAAAGGATCAAAAAAATCAGTTTAGATTATTATATTTATCCACGAATTATTACATCAATTATTTTATCGCAATGAAGTATTTTGCGTTTTTCTTTATATTGTTTTATAATATAGGCGTTGCACAACCGCAATTTTATTATAAAACATCAGATCATCAAAGTTTTCGGATCCGCCCGGGAACGCATCATCTTTTTCATTACGTACAATTAGACCGCGGACAAATTGCAACAAATACCTTATTTGAAATTGACAATGCTACCAAAAAGTTGATTATACCTCAAAACGGGTTTTATGAAATTTATGCAACATTTCATTTCAACCCCAATACCAGCACGATAAAACACAATCGGGGCGGTGTGAACTTTGGTATTGTTCAGATTAGTGATGGTATAGAACAATATGTAGCTGCCACCCGAAAATCTTTTGACAAAGACAACCAGGACGGTTTTTCAACGATCAAAGTTTATCCAACCATTGTTTACCTTCAGGAAGGTGTGGCTGTGGCACCCGCTATAAGTTCCGGATTGATGGGCAATGTGTTGCTGGGATGTGAAATTGGTTGTGAAAAACGAAACAAAGATTGCACCTCTTTTGAATGGAACATTAAACGAATCAGTGATGATGATGCTTACCAAAAATATTATTAAATTCTTGTTGATTTTTACGACTTTGAATGTCTTTTCGCAGGAACCATCGTTCTACATACGTAGTTTACGCAGCATTCATATTGAAAACAAACCTTCGGTTTTACAACCTGTTTCTTTTAATGATGTAGATGTCGTTTATAATAAAATCGCACAGTTTATCAATCATAAGATTGTTATTTCCACTCCGGGAAATTATGAAATTTCGGGTTTTGCAAACATCAATCCGGGTGTAATGGGCAGTGCAATTAAAGACAGCATC
>DATGMY010000079.1:0-3105 GCA_035307005.1 Flavobacterium sp.
ACGCAATTGGCACAAAAAAGTTTAACCGAAAACGGAATGTTGTTTTTTGAAATCAACCAATATCTCGGAAATGAAATGAATGAAATGGTTTCAGAATATTTTAATACGGTTGAATTACGGAAAGATTTGCAGGGAAATGAACGGATGATGAAAATTAAGCATTCAGTAATCAGCTAACAGCTTTTAGATTTATGACTTTCAAACTTTCAACATTCAGACTATAACTCTATATTTGCACCAAATAATACAGCACGGCATTTTTTGAAGCACATATCCTGCAAGGTTTTTAATGTAGCGTCACTTCGAGTAGATTTTTTGAAGAGTCCCGATAGCTATCGGGACGGAGAAAAATTGTATCGAGAAGTTCAAACGGACGAGGTGTTAAAAATTAATTTTGTCGTAACTAAAATTAAAAATTAAAATGGCACAAAAACCAGGCATTCCAAAAGGTACCCGCGATTTTTCCCCGCTTGAAGTAGCAAAGCGTCAATATATTATTTCCACCATTAAAAAACATTTTGAATTGTATGGTTTTCAACCGATTGAAACACCGTCGTTTGAAAATTCTGAAACCTTAATGGGAAAATACGGCGAAGAAGGTGACCGTTTGATTTTTAAAATTTTAAATTCTGGAGACTATTTGGCAAAAGCTGATGAAACACTTTTGGCTGAAAAGAACAGTTTGAAATTAACGGCTCAAATCTCTGAAAAAGCCCTGCGTTATGATTTAACCGTGCCATTTGCCCGATACGTGGTGCAACATCAAAACGAATTAGAATTTCCGTTTAAACGTTATCAGATTCAACCTGTTTGGCGTGCCGACCGTCCGCAAAAAGGACGTTTTCGCGAGTTTTACCAATGCGATGCCGATGTAGTTGGTTCAAAATCGTTGTGGCAGGAAGTGGAATTAGTGCAGTTATACGATGCTGTTTTTACCGATTTAAAAGTAGAAGGCGTTACCATAAAAATCAACAACAGAAAAGTATTGTCGGGAATTGCCGAAGTAATCGGAGCAAGCGACAAGCTGATTGATTTTACCGTTGCTTTGGACAAATTGGATAAAATTGGCGAAGACGGTGTGAAAGCAGAAATGTTGGCTAAAGGAATTTCAGCAGAAGCTTTAACCAAAGTGCAGCCTTTGTTTGATTTTTCGGGTTCGTTGGCGGATAAATTACAGCAATTACGAGATTTATTAGCCACCTCGGAAGAAGGAACAAAAGGAGTCGAAGAATTGACTTTTATCTGTGAAACGGTTGAAGAATTAGGCTTGAAATCGGCCAAATTGAATTTGGATGTTACTTTAGCGCGCGGACTGAATTATTACACCGGAGCTATTTTTGAAGTAGCTGCACCCGAAACCGTAAAATTAGGTTCGATTGGTGGCGGCGGTCGTTACGATGATTTAACCGGAATTTTCGGACTGAAAAATATGAGCGGTGTCGGAATTTCGTTTGGTTTAGATCGGATTTATTTAGCTATTGAAGAATTGAATGTATTTCCGGAAACGGTTTCCAATGTATCGGACGTTTTGTTTATGAACTTCGGAAACGAGGAAGCAAAATATGCTTTGAAAGCGATACAAAACCTACGTGAAGCCGGAGTCAAAGCCGAGCTGTATCCTGATAAAACTAAAATGGCAAAACAATTCCAGTTTGCCGAGAAAAAAGGAATCAATTATGCAGTAATTGTTGGCGAAACGGAAATGCAACAAAACATATTTGCATTAAAAAATCTAAATTCGGGCGAACAGCAAAATGTTACGTTAGAAGAATTGATACAAATTTTATTGAAATAGAAAAAGCTGCATAAGTGCAGCTTTTTTGTTGAATTTTTTATTCACCAACCTGTAAATGCGTACTCACAGCAATTCTGTTCCATGCATTAATTGTTACAATTGCCATAATAATCTGTGCAATTTGCTCTTCTGTGAAAAATTCAGTTGCTTTTTGATAGGTTTCATCGCTCAATCCATTTTTGTGAATAAGCGTAATTTCCTCTGTCATTGTTAATACGGTTTGTTCTTCTTCCGTAAAAAGATACTTCGCCTCTTTCCATGCACTCAGTAAAAAAATACGTTGATTGGTTTCGCCATTCTTTAAAGCATCTTTGGTATGCATATCAATGCAATATGCGCAGGAGTTAATTTGCGAAGCACGAATTTTAATCAATTCTTTCAGTGTTTTGGGAAAGTCTGTACCTGCCAGATAGGTTTCCAATCCAAGCATAGCTTTGTAAGCTTGTGGATCTATTGTACTGATATTGATACGTTTTTTCATGATTTTAATTTTTTAATTAGGTGAAGTTTCGTTTTCAGGTTGATAAATCAGCTGTACTACTCCCGATTTAAAAACATTCGTTTTGATTAATTTCAGATGTAGGCGGTTTTCTAAATTTTCGAATAACGGTTTTCCCGCTCCCAGTGCTATGGGATGAACTGATATTCTGTAAACATCGATAAGATTTAACTGAATGAATGTTTTAATAAGACTGGCACCTCCGTAAAGCCAGATGTCTTTTCCGGGTTGGGTTTTAATTTCATTAACTTTATCAGTAATGTTAGAACTAATAAAAATTGCTTTTTCATCGTTTCTGTTCTGACCTGAAAAAACATATTTTTCTTTGGAATGTATATTTTTCCAAAATTCAGTTTCTGCTTCATCAGCATCTGTATCTGGTTGGAAATTTCCCCACGCATCATAACTTACCCTGCCGTAAAAGATGGTGTCGATGTTTGAAAGGAAATCGTTAAAATCCATATCATCATCCATAATACACCAGTCAATTTCCCCGTTTGGACCTTCGATAAATCCGTCTAAGGTTACTGCTAAATCTAAAAGTACTTTTCTCATTTTTCAACTTGTTTTAATTGGTCAAAAATACACAACTAATAAGTCAGATTATGTCGTTTTAAAAGTTGAAATTCATTTTTGATAGAACTAAAGTTCCGATTGATTTTCTTTTCTTATCAATTCGGTCAATAATTTTTTTGCCCGTAATAATCGTACTTTTACGTTGTTCAGGGGTTCGTTGATGATTTCGGCAATTTCATTATAAGTACGTTCCTGAAAATATCGTAATTGGATGATTTGCTGATAATGAGGTTTT
>DATGMY010000080.1:0-2568 GCA_035307005.1 Flavobacterium sp.
ATTTAATTGAAATGATTTGTGTTTCTGTACATAAGGTTGACGTAAAACACGACCCAAAATTTGCTCCACATCTACAGAACTTGATTTGTCGGCTAATGATGCCAAAATGTATGCAAACGGACAATCCCAACCTTCTTTTAAAGCGTTGATGGTAATGATGTAACGAACTTCACATTCCTTGCTCATTAAATCAATGCCTTTCAATTCATCAATATTGGCAGTTTTGATTTTGATATGACTTTCGGGAATACCTAAACCTAACAATTGTTCTTTTAGTTTTTCAAAAGTGGTGTTGTCGTCTTTGGTTTTGGGTTGTGCTTGAAACAATACAATTGGACGAATGTATTTACCGCCTTCGGCTTCTTGCTTTTTAGCAAGATTTTCCAATTTGCGTTGCAAATGCAAAGCGTTGTTGATGACTTCCGTTTTGTCGTGGTTGTTATAGACAATTACAGGAAGTTTTACCATATGTTCCTTTTTCAGTTCAATAGCTGGAACAAGACTTACAATATTGCTATTGTCTTTTGGTGTTGCTGTTAAATCAAGAATAAATGACGGATTTAAGTTTTTGAGCATATCCACACTCAAATCGCTTTCTGCGTTGTGGCTTTCGTCCACTACTAAGACAGGATTGAGGTAACGTAAAACATTGATTAGTGCAGTATCGTCTACACCACTCAAAATATGTTCGCTGTTTTTGTATTGCGACACAAAGGCTTCTAACTGTCCGTTTTCTTGAAATACTTTTCTATCATCTTTGTTTCTGGCTCTTAAACTGGCAAAACTCATTACAAAAATGCTTAACTGATCTTTTACCACCGTTGGGTTAAAGTTTGAACCTTGCAATAAATCTTCTTTTTGATAAATCTCAACTCTGTTGTTAAAAAGCGAATTGAGTTTTTGACGGTAGGGATGTTCAGGATTGGAAAGGGTATTTACGGTTTGTTGCAACAAATTACTCCAAGGTACTAACCAAATAACCGCTTTTGGCTTTGCGGAATCGTAAGCTGAAAAAATGCTATGCAATGCATTAACGGCAATAAAAGTTTTACCACCTGCCGTTGGTACTTTTACGCAAACGTGGGCTGCATTTGGAATGTTGTTTTTATAGGGTTCCATTCCTGTTCCATCCAATGGATTGTAAGGACCAATTTTGTCTTCCCAATATTGGTTAAATGCTTTTGCTAAGCTTTTATGCTCTTGAACATAAACCAAGTATTCTTCAAGATTCTCAATTACTTTTCGCTGATAACTCTTTAATTCCATTTTTCTATTATTTTAACGTGCACAACATTTGGTCTCTTCTTGTGCAATCCCTATTTCTTTGCACAACAAAATGCTGTTTCTTGTGCATACTTTGTTTCTTTGCACAACAAAACGCCATTTCTTGTGCGTACTTTGAGTCAACCATCATCTTTCTTTTAAAATTTTGAGCAGTGGTTCATTCAAGTAATAATTTTTGTTCCCTGCTTTTACTTTGGTAAGTAATCCTGCTTCTGCAAGGGTGTTCAAGTAGCTTGAAGCAGTGTTTCTGTGAATTTTAAGCTCACGTTCTAAAAAACTGTTCTTGGTGTAAGGGTGCTTAAAAAGGATATTGATTAAATCGTGGCTGTAAAAACTATAATTGCTACGGATTTCTTTTTTGTAGTCATCCATCAGTAATTTTATCTTATTTACTACAACAATGGTTTCTTTAGCTGTAAGTTCAACGCCTTTTAGCATCCAAACAATCCATTCTTCCCAACTGCCTTTGGTGCGAACTTCTTGCAATAAACGGTAATAATCGCTTTTGTTTTTGATAATATAACTGCTTAAATACAAAACAGGAATGTCTAACAAACCTTGTTGAACCAAATACAAAATATTCAGCAAACGCCCTGTTCTTCCATTGCCATCTAAAAAAGGATGAATACTCTCAAATTGAAAGTGGATGATGGGCATTTTTATCAAAGCATCTATATCGTGAAACTCTGGTACGTTAATGTAACGCTCCAAATTATCGAGCAAGCTTTGGATTTCATCATAATGTTGTGGTGGTGTGTAAACAACCTCTTGCGTTTTGGGATTTTTTAGAACAGTTCCCGGTATTTTCCGAATAGGATGATTGGGTGAAATTAATTCTTGAATACGTTTTATGTCATTGACTGTTAGTAAGCTTTTATTTCTGACAATCTCTAAACCTAATTTAATGGCTTTGGAATAGTTGAGCGCCTCTTTTGCAGTAACAGAAGCCACCGTTTCGTCAATGCTGGCTTGGTACATTTCATCATCTGTGGTTACTATATTCTCAATTTCGTTGCTGTCTTTTGCCTCTTGTAAGGTAAGAGTATCTAATAAAATCTGCGAATTTGGAATTTTAGAAACCTCGCCTTTAAGTTGACCCAATGCTCGTGAAGCCCTATTCAATTGCTTTAATATGGTTACAGACTCAGAATCTATTTTAGGTGGCAGTGTTTCTATTTTAATTTCCATAATCTAAAATCTTGTAATATCTCTTGGTATTTTCTTGAAAATGATGTTCTTCTTTGCCATAAAATCCTTTGGCAACAAGCAATTATCGGCATAGAT